>DAISHW010000358.1:0-2900 GCA_036822295.1 Bdellovibrionales bacterium
TGGGCCGCGTTTATGAGTTGCAGAATCGCAATGAAGAAGCCGTCGACATCTATAAGACCGTGATTCGGTCCTATCCCCAGCGCGACGTGGCCTCTCAGGCCAAGGCTTCGCTCCGGGGACTCGATCTATGAGTTACGCCCGCCTGGCATTTTTCCTGGTCGTGTTTTTCCTGGATGTTCACGTTCGGGCGAGCGAAGCGGCTCATCCTCCGGAGGAGTGCTGGAGCCAGCCGACCTGCGCGGTCGATGCCGGCGCCAATTTCAAATCGCTCGAGAACAAAACGTCCAAACTGCGCCTGGCTCCGCGCGCGATCGTCGAACGCCGCGATGGCGACGCCGTTCAAGTGCTGGCGGGCACGGTCCTTGCGGAAATCGGCAGAGGCGTGAGCGTACGAACGCCGTTCGCGGTTCTGAGTTGCGTCGATGACTGCGTGGGCATCGTCTCGCGCGAGGAGTCGAGCGTGCGCCTGAAAGCGCTCGACGGCCGCTGGCTCGTTCGTCGCTTGGGCGAAAAAATCGACTACGCTCTCGATGCGGGCTTACAGATGACGATCTCTGAAGTCGGCGACAAAGGCGTGGCCGAGATGGAATTTCCGCAAAGTCTGCCATGGTTCTCGACCGTGAAGGAATGGGCGGGGCTGTTTGCAGGCACGCCCGGGGAATTCAAAGAAGTGCTGCGTTCCTTCCGCGAGCGCTGGCGCGCGGCCGTGGACGTGGTCAGCGTCATTCACGCCGGCGAAGCGGGCAGGACCATCGCCTCTCATCAAGCCGGGGTCGAGGCCGAAAAGGCTCGACAAAGAGCCCGTGAGCGCGAAGACCGTCGGCTCCGCGAGCTCTTCCGGCGCAAAAACGACATCTACCCTTAGTCCAGCGCCGTCGCTTCCGGACCCGGAGCGGAAATCCCCCGTGATACACTTTAAATATCGATACTCAGGAGGAGTTTCATGTCTTCAGTCGGTAGTTCCGACGGTTCAAACCGTCAGGATGAAGTGATCCGTCGTAACCGCGAGGAAGCGCAGAAGGCCGAGGCCGAAGCGGCGAAGAAACATCGCCGGGAAGTGCGCCGCCTCAACGAATCCCATTACAATGAAATCGAAAAGATCAAGAGCTCCCATGAAGCGCAGATGAAGAGTATGCACGGAGAATCCAAAGACGCGATCAGCGCGCGCGATCATCGCTACAATCAGGAGATGGAAGAGGTGCGCGCCGCGCACCGCAAACAGCGCGAGCAGATGGCCGAGGAGAATCAGCGGCGCGAAGAGACGCTTCGTAAAGCGATTTCCAGCGACAGCGCGCAAGAGAAAGAATCGAGCACTCAGCGTTTCGATAAGTTGAGCGCGGATTATCGCTCGGGCCTGCAGAAACGCGAAGAGCTCTACCAAGAAGCCCTGGCCACCAACCGCGAAGCCCAACAGCGCGCCATCGTCGACAACCGCACGCGCCTGGAACAGGCCCATGAAAAACTCGTTGGAACCATCAAAGACGAGCGCAATCAGACGGTGGGCAATCTGCAGCGTCAAAACAGTGAGCAACGCCAATCGCTCGAGACCCGGCTGAAAGACCAAGAACAGCGCCACATGCGCGACCAACGGCGCGGCAGCGATCAGCTTCTGCGCACGGTCGCGAGTGAGCGGGTCAATCGGGTGGATTCCGAGCAGATGATGCGCGAGGGTTTCAACGACGCGATCGCGGACACGCGCGAACGCTTCGAGAAGCAAGCGAGCAAAGAGCGCTTGGCCAACCACCAGGCGCGCGAGTTCTCGAAGTCCTCGGCTTCGGACCGTATCGACAATCAGATTCGCCGCCTGGAATACGAGAAAGAGGACCTTAAGCAAGGCAACATCCGCACCGAGGTGAAGCTCAAGCAACAGAAGGAGCGCGAAATCAAAAACCTGCGCGACAGCTGGGGCAAGAACATCGAGAATCTGCAAGAGCAGCGCGATGAACTCCTTAACGCCACCAACGACCGCAATGCCGAGGATATTCACAACGTGCGTAAGCAGCTCGGCAAAGAATTGACCGAGACCAATCGCTTCTACCGCGGCCGCATGGAAGAGAACAATCGCATCAACCGTCAGGCGCAAGACAACCTGGTGGGCGACTTCGAAGCGCGCCAGGCGCACACCGCGGTCACGGCCGACCAGCGCATCCGCTCGATCCACGAGACGTCCGAGACTGAAAAGGCCCGCTTGATCGAACTCCAGCAAACCACGCGCGAGGCCTCGCAGCGGCAGCAGCAGACGGAAATGAAGAATCTGCGCGAGGCGATGGACGACGACAAGCAGGGCGCGCTCCGCCGCATGCAGGATCAGATGCGCAAGCAGGAGCTGGCGCACACCGAACGCATGAGTTCCATGGTTCAGAAATACGAAAAGCAGATCACGGCGCTCAAAGATCAGGTGCTCAAAGAACGCAAGAGCGGCGAAGACAATCTGAAACGCACCGTGGACGAGCTGCAGCGCGCGCACAAGGTCTCATTGGACATGGTCGAGACCAAGAACCGCGATCGCATGCGCACGATTTCCAGCCAACAAGCCGACGAACTCCGCTCGCTGAACAAGCGCCACGAGGAGAAGTTGGATCAGGTGCTTGCGGAAGTGAAAAAGACCTAGCACAATAGATCCATGCTCTCTGAGAGACGGGTCAAAATCGTAGCCACCATCGGTCCCTCGACGAACACGCGCGAGGGGCTTGAAAAAGCCATCTTGTCGGGCATGAACGTCGCCCGGCTCAATTTCTCGCACGGTTCCCATGAACTCCACGCGCAGGTGATCGACGACATCCGCGGGCTCACCAAAGAGTGGAGCGCGCCTGTTTCGATCTTGCAGGATCTACAGGGCCCTAAAATCCGCGGCGGCAAATTCGAGAACGGGCAGATCGAGCTCAAAAAGGGCGAAAAGG
>DAISHW010000359.1:0-2887 GCA_036822295.1 Bdellovibrionales bacterium
TCGTTCAAACTGTTCGCGGGAAACGCGCCAAAGGCAAACTCGCGGCGGTCCACCAAACGATCCCGAACCGCGGCCTCGAGCAGAAACGTACCGGCCCCCATCATCGGATCGATGACCTCGACATCCTTGGCCTCGGGGTCCAGCTCCCCCACCCACTGGATCAATGCGGCCGCGATGGTCTCGCGCAAAGGCGCCTCACCGACGAACTCACGCAGTCCACGTTTGTGCAAACGCTCACCCGAAGTGTCTAAAGACAACGTGCACTCGTCCTCGTGAAAACGAACGAACAGCGTCGCTTTCTTCCCGCGCTTAAACGTGACGGCGTTCTCACGCGCCCGGTCCATCCACGCATCCAAAACCGTGTCGACAATGCGACTCTTGATTTTCACGCGCGAGAGCCGAGTGGCGACTTCGACATCGAGCTCGCTATCCGGCTCGAGCCAATCGCTCCAATCAAAATGCAGAACTTTGTTGTAAAGCTTCGGAAAATCGCGGCAGCGGAAGCGATCCACGCGCATCAGAACGCGCGTCGGCGTTTTCAAACACAGATTCATCGCGAGACCGATATTCATCGGCACCGAAACGGTCACTCCCCCGTGCTCCGTTTTCGATTCGATATCGGGAAACCATTCACTCAACTCGCGGGCGACAAGATCCTCGAGCCCCGGAAGCGCCACCAGAAAAAATTCCAAATTTTTCGCCATGCTGGACGGTTCTAACAAATCACCGCTACAACCGCACGTATGATCAACACGTTTCTGTCCTTCACGCTGATTTGTTCCTGGCAGAATTCACCGAATTACCCCGTAGGCTACTACCGTCCCGCGAGTTTTCAGATGAAAGTCTACGATTCGACCTCGGCGGTCGAAATCAAAGACCAGGGCTACTTCACCCGTGAGTACCGGCCCTGCTGGACGGGCAAACACAAATCCTGCGGGTTCAGCTTCAACGCCGAGGGCGTGCTCCAAATCGAACGGTCCTCGAAGACCAAGCTCGAGCTTCTCAAATCCGACCTGGCTTTCCCCATGACCCTCGACCTTGAAGCCGCGCGGCCTTGGCAGAGTTTAAAGATAAATGACACCGTTTCCGTCACCGTGGACGGCGATGATGGCGATGGGTCGTTCATCGATCACGAACCGTTCACTTGCGAACGCGTTCAATAATCCGACCCCTTTTGAAAAATAAATTTTCCGGCTTGTAACCAAGACTAAGCGACGGGCGGTTTGACGCCGCCCTTGCCTTTGCCCTTGGCGGCCTTTTCTTCCGGAGTCAGACCCCACGGAGACGTCTTCGGTCCACCTTCACGCCGGCCGCCGCCGGGCCCGCCGCGACCTTTGCCGCCGCCAGGTCCGCCTTTAGCATCGGCTTTTTTGGTCACTACGGCGCGCGCTTCCAATTGGAAATCGGGCACGTAGTGCGTCTCTTCGACTTTCACGGCTTTCGGCGGAGCGGTCTCCCCGTCATTCAAAGTCACGACCAAAACGCGGCTCAGTTTTTCCGGATTGGCTTGCGCGACTTCAAGCGCGTTCACGAAGTGCTTGAGCTTGTCGCCTTCGTACTTAAAGGTTTCGCCCAGGGATGTTTGGATTTCTTCCGCCGTTTTTCCTTCCGCAGCCAAGGCCTCTTTCGCTTTCAGACCTTTCGCCAGGGTGGCATTCCAAAATTCGGTAATCGATTTCATGGGCTTGTCCTCTTTAAGATTTTGAGGGCCTATAATGGGGCGAAAGGCGGTCCAGGTCAATAAAACTCCCGACTTTGAGAGGGACCTTTCAGTCCTTGTCTAGCGGCCCCGCCGCCAACCGGCCATAATGTGAAAGATGCTGAAATTCCTGATACTTATCGCAGCTCTGCTGGGCTTTTCCAATCCTCTTTTCGGCGCCGAAATCCTTAAGGCTTCAAAGCGCATCGCACTCGTGGAGTTCGATCCGTTCGAGGAAAATTTCGTCGTCGGCGATCGCTTGAATGCCTTACGCGGCGAGAGCAAAGAGGGTTTGATCGAGATCACGAAGATCAAAGGCGGCAAATTCCTGGCCCGCATCCTGGCCGGCAAAGCCTCTCCGGGCATGTCCCTCAAGCGCTTCGACGTCATGTCGGAAACCAAGCCCACGCCCAACGCCCCGAACGTCGAGACCGTGACGCTCCGGATTTTCTCGAATTACGTGTGGCGCGGGATTTCGTACAACATGCCGTACATCGCCGGCGCGATCGACTATGTGAACGAGGGCGTGCTGGCGGGTTTGAACATCTCGAACGCCGAACGGCCCGCTACGAGCGAGGTCGATTTGTCGGTCGGCTACGCACTCAACCGGATCAATTGGACCCTAACGCCGATGATCATTCGCTACATGTATCCCGGGCAAAGTCGGATCGATTCGACGGACTTTAACTTGTCGATGACCTATCGCCTGATCAACGCCGAGCTGTCTTACATTCCTCGCTACTTCGGCGCGCGCAGCGACCAAACCTACGCCAAGATCGGGACACTCTTCTCGATGAGCTCGCGCTGGAAAGCGGCGGCGCACTTGGGCTACGCGCGCTTCTCTGAAAAAACTCAAGTCGACCTCAGTGACTACCGCGACTACAAGCTCGCCGTGATCTACGCCGCCACCGAATTCACGGTCGAATTCGCCTTCACCGACACCAACCGCGCGGGAGCCCGCGATGAGAGCGGCGCGGTGCTGATCTCTAAGACATTTTAGCGGCATAGGCATTGCTCTCTCCGGGTCAAAAGAAATCACCCGGGAGTACGGCGCATGCGCCTTGTAAATACTTTGTTATGGTCGATGCTATCGACACTGTCGACTATCGCTCTGGCCGCGCCTTTACTAACCCCAGCGACTATCGATACCCAGTTTGTGCGGCCACTTCTGAAAGGTCGCGAAACCTT
>DAISHW010000360.1:0-2881 GCA_036822295.1 Bdellovibrionales bacterium
CCGCCAAGCTGATGAGCGTGGGATCAAGGATCTTGGCGATGATCTCGCGCTCTTTCTCAAAAAGCCTACGGCACTCAAACTTCAAACAGTTGGGGTCGCGCACCGCGAGTTGTTTGCGCAGCTCCTTCGAGATCATGGGCAGCGCTTTGGTGTAATTCCGCTTTTTCAGTTCCTCTTGGATGGGATCGACCGGACCGACCGCCGTGGTTTGCGCGGCCGCGAATAGATGCAAGCACAGAACATGAAAGACGATCATCGTTTTAAGCATCCGCTCTCCTTAAGCTTGAAAGTTACTTCACGTCGGCGGAGTCAGCAAGCTTGGCTTTTCTCGATAGGTTTGCGTAAATGAATTCATGCGCATGGGACATGAGGACCTCGCTTATTACAATGTCGGTGGCAAACCCGCGGAAATTTTTCGCCGGCAAATCGCGCATCAGGGGCCCGCGGTTCAGATTCTCAATTTCCTTTCCACGGAGGAGGTCGATCTCCTTATCGAAATCGAACGCGGTGTGCCGTCCGAGCGTCGCGACGTGCGTTATCCCATCGAAAATATGAGCTACACCAATGGACCGTGGAGCGAAGATCCGCGTGCACTGTTCCTAAAAGAGAGATTGCATGCCTTCTTGGGGCCTTTTGAAGTTTGGGGCGGCAATTACTTCGACATTTCGCATCCCTATCTTCCGCATGTCGACAATGGAGAGAAGCTCGGATTCGCCAATTTTAAGAACCTGGTGTTTCCGCTGCGTACCGATCCCGCCGGAGGCCGAACTCATTTGGTTTTATTTCGTCAGCGCTATTTTGGTGATAATACAGGGTTCTTCGCCAGTGGGGACATCGTTGGGCGTGAGGTGACCGCAACCGGTACGCTATGTGAATACTCGCGTGTTTTGCATATTGAAAATGATTCGACACTGGATGAATTGACGCTTTCGACCACGCTGGCGCATTTGAACCCACGCAATTTGGTGGGATTTTCCATCGAGCGGATCATACCGTGGACTATTGGCTCCTGCATTGCTTTCGATTCCTCGCAGATTCATTGCAGCGCGGATTTTCGTCGTCAGGGGATCACGCGTAAATTCGGCCTGTCTTTATTTACATACCTGTCGTAAAGCCAGCTGAAGGAATTCGATTGCCAGGAAATGGGTGACGGCCTAGGCTTAACGCATGCATGTCGAAAAAAATGAAGTTAAAAAGGCTATTCGTCGCAGTCAGCATTGTCAGCGGAATTGGGATCTTTCCCGCGAAATTTCGGCCGAGGATCTTGAGGTCTTCGCGACAGCGGTGAGCGAGTGTCCCAGCAAACAGAATCTGGCGTTTTACAAGGTGCATTTCGTTACGAACCGCGAGCTGATCGAAAAAATGCATGCCGTAACGGACGGCTTCATTTTGAATTACGAAACTCAAGAGTCAGTCACCAATCCGCAAGTGCTCGCCAATCTAGTTGTAATTTTCGAAGATAAGCCGGTGGAGCTCAATAGCAAGAAAGACCAACGGCGCAATGCTCAAACGATGGCGTATAGCGGCGAAGACAAGGTTTCGGCCGCCGAAGCCAAGAATATATTGGACCGTGATGCCAATATGGCCGTGGGGATCGCCGCGGGATATTTGAATTTAACCGCGAATCTTATGGGCTATTCGACGGGCTGCTGCGCGTGTTTCGACAGCCAGGCCATTCGTGAAATTTTGAATTTGCAAGGCCTGCCGCTACTGATGATGGGCGTTGGTTTTAAGGATCCCGACCGCAATCGTTTGGTGCACCATTTGAATTCGGAATTCGTTTTTCCCACCAAGCCCAAGCAGCCCATCGAGGTAAAGATCAAGGCGTAAAATGGACGGCCGCAAACGCATCGCGATGACCGGGCACACTTCAGGAGTTGGCCAGGCATTGTACGACTATTGGCGCGGGCGCGGCCACGACGTTCAAGGCTTCAGTCGAAGCAATGGCTACGATTTATCACGTGCCGAGACTATAACTCGTGTCGTTCAAGAGTCCTTGAAATGCGATTGGTTCATCAACAACGCTTTTAACGAATGGGCTCAGATCGATTTGCTGTACGCGCTTTTTGAAAAGTGGCGGGATCAGGAGCGATGGATCCTGAATATCGGCAGCAATTCTCCGGATCGCACCAAAGGATTTCCGCATAAATATCAGAGCGTGAAGGCCGCACTCGATGTCGCATGCGCACAGCTCAATCATATCCAGGGCGCGCGTTGTCGCGTCAGTTGTCTACGGCCGGGTTGGATCCGCACGCCTAGAATCGCGGATCTTAAGGTGAACGAACCGATGTTAGTGACCGCCGACATTTGTGCGACGGTCGCGTGGCTCGCGGCGTTGCCTCCGCATGTGCACGTGCCTATGCTCACGCTTCAGGCGACGGATCGCACCCGCTAGCCAAGCGTCGCATTCCCAAAAATTCAGGAAAGATCCGCTCAAAAATTTCCCCTCGCAGCCGGTCGACCTTATCGTTGAACGCGTAAAAATCTTTGAGCTTTGTTTGGGCGTCGAGCTCACGGCCTCGAGCCCGGGTCAATGCCTTAATCGGCGCCTGCAGACTCGAGCGCATCAGGTTCAAACCCGCGCGGGGAATGAATCTGTCGTAAGCTTCAAGCCGTTCGATCAAGGGTTCGCGAAATTCAGTTGGAAGTATGTCGGCGCGTAGATGCGCGGGCTCAACCAACATGTTCACCGCGAATTGCCGGGGTTCGAACTGTAGATCTTCCATCACCCAACGATGAAAATCGGTGATGTGATAGGCATTGTAAATCGAGTAAGTGCAATGGATTCCGATATGAGCTTTGGGTGCGCGCTCTCGCAATTTGGTGAAATTTTTCAAGATAGTAGGCCATCGCAAACCTTTGCGGATGTATTCCGCCCGGG
>DAISHW010000361.1:0-509 GCA_036822295.1 Bdellovibrionales bacterium
AGCCTTCTCGCGGTCTTGGGCACGTATCTGTTCGTCCAGGGTTTCAGATCCAGGATTTTCCCGCCGCTTGCGCTTTACCTGGTGGCGCTTTTCCCGTTGATGCCCTTCGTGAGCACGCGCGCGTTCGGCGAGGCCGTGGCCATGAGCTTGGTGGCCTTAGCCTTTGGAACGCTGGAACACGCGCGCCGTAGTCCGCGGGCGCCGCTCATGCTTTGGACTTCGGGTTTCGCGGTGTTGGGTCTCGCGACGCTTTTTCGTTTTCATGTCGGCTTGATGTTCGTGAGTTACGCGGCGGTTTTACTCTACTCGAAAAACCGCCGTGGCGTCGCCGGCGCGTTCATCGCGGGCTTGATGACGCTCGCGGGGCAAGCGCTGATCGATGTCGCGAGCGGCAAGGCGCCGCTCGCGACACTGTTCATTTATTTGGGCGAGAACGAGGGCGGGGGCGCGAAATACGGGGTCAGCCCCTGGTACAATCCGTGGCTCTTCGTTCTGGGGTTGAGTCTGGC
>DAISHW010000361.1:519-2870 GCA_036822295.1 Bdellovibrionales bacterium
GCCGGTACCGGCAGATTTTGATTCCGTTTCTGATTTTCGTCGGCGCGCACAGCTTGGCGGCCCATAAAGAAGAGCGCTTTCTTTATCCGATCCTGGCGCTGGAACTTTGGGCGCTCGCGTACCTGTGGTCGGCGAGCGCGCTGAAAAAATGGGCGCGGCGTTTGTTCGGGCCGGCCTTTCTGGGCGTTTCGCTGCTGGCCCTGCCGGCGGTATGCCTGATCAACACGCAGGAGGGAGAGATCGAACCGCCCGCCTTGAGCGAGCGCCGCTACGGTCAAGTGACCTACTTGGATCATGAGTCGCTTTTCGGCCGTTCGCGCTTTCAGTTTTATTTTCTGCGCCCGCCGAGCGTCTTGGAAAACGTCACGCCGCTCGATTTCAACGCGAACAGAATCGATCAGACGTTGATCGATCGTCCCACGCATCGCGCGGTGGTGCTTTTGACCTCGGACCCCGAGACGCAAACGCGGCTGATCGCGCTGGAAGACATCCGAACGATCGAGGCGCGCTGCCTTAAAGTCGAGACCTCGGGCTCGCTGATCGATCGGCTGTTGTATGGTCTCAATCCGAAGCACAATCAGCGCCGGCGACCGACTTGGTATCTGACTTGCGAAAGGGCCGTAAGTGCCGATTGATTTGTTGGCGATGGATTACGAGGTTCTGCGTTTCTTCAACGCCACGTGGTCCGGACCTTATTGGGAAATGTTCTGGCGCACGTTCACGGATCTGCACAAGATCCCGCTGGTCCGTTTCGGTTTGATACCCATGATCATCCTTTGGCTGGCCTATCTATATAGATGGCAGGTTCTCAAACCGCTGATATCGATGACCGCGGCGATCGCGATCGCGGACAACATTTGCTACCGCGTACTGAAGAAGGGCTTTGAGCGCGCGCGTCCCTTGGACAACCCCGAGATCGCCGATTGGCTGCAAAGAATCGGGCACGCCGCGGGCCACAGCTTTCCGTCGAATCACGCGGCCAACGTGTTTGCCGGCGCGACGATCATGGCTTGGTACTGGCCCCGGCAAGCGAAGTATTTCTACATTTTTGCCGCACTTGTCGCGATCAGCCGTCCCGTGTTGGGAGTGCATTACCCCTCGGACGTGATCGCAGGCTCGCTTTTGGGAATTATCGTCGCGCGTTTGATCAGAGGATTCGTTCTCAGCCAGCATTCGTACTTTCATTTGCGAAAACGCGTTTCAAATTCGGACGCGTCAATTTCCGATAGCAGGCCAAATCATCGACGCTGGCACTAGGCTGAACAGAAACTAAGAATTTCCCGCGCGCACGTTTGATCCCGCGCCCCCTGGACCTAGGCCCAGCACTTGCATTAAAGCCCTGTGTATTCCGAAACCAAGGGGGGACCGTATGCGTTCACAATTAGTCACAGGAAGTGTTATCGCCTCGTTGCTGCTAACGGGTTGCGGCCAGGGCTTCAAAGGTACCGCGGGTACCGTGTCGAGCGGCTCACAAAGCCTGACTGTCGAAGAGCAAGTGGTCAACGTTGAAAACGAAATGCGCAAAGCCGAAGAAGCGAGCGTGAAAGCTCAAGAGGCGATGATCGAAGCCGATCGCGCGCTCAGCGAAATCACCGATGAAAAAGGCAACATCAATCTCGGACTCTTCTCCAAGACGAAGACTTCGGAAGTCCAATCGCAGTTCTTGCTCAAAGGCGTGATGGACAAACTGCGCGGCGTATTCGACAAAGTTTTCGCCCGCGTTGAAACCGTTAAAGCGAAATTCGACGCCGCCCGCACGGCGCTGAACGATGCTCTGAATAAACTCGAAGCATCGAATCCGGCCCATGCGGCTCTTATCGCCGAGATCCGCACTAAACTGATCGCGGTCGACGTGATGGAAGGTCAATTCCGCAACGGCATGCACCTGCTCGCCGGTAAACTGGATCTGGCGATCGTCGGCTTGGACAAACTGGTGCAGGGCGTGACGTCGTTCATTCCGGGATGGGGCTTCGTGGTCAACATGGCTCTGGACTATCTGGTCATGAGCGACGTGAAGCAATTGATCGGGGAATTGAAGGCCAGACTGCTCGCGATCTAAACATGCCGCGGACTGAGCTTAGGTCCGAAAAAACCCGCCCGAAAGGCGGGTTTTTCTTTTCCGTGCGACCGACGTCGCGTCCGGATTTCACCAACTTGCTTAAGAGACCGTAACTCTTCTCTCGTTTTGAGCCGATGAGTAAGGCATGAAACGGATTGCACTCATCGCCGCCGTGGCTCTGACGATCGCGAGTTGTTCCGAAGACGGCTCCGCGCCGTTCAATCAGAACGCGCTCAGCCCGGCGAGTAAACGTCATTTATATGTCTCGTCCGGCACTTGCTACGGCGGGGGC
>DAISHW010000362.1:0-1013 GCA_036822295.1 Bdellovibrionales bacterium
GTGGATGAAGCGGCTCGACCATACGATGATCTATATGGTGTTCCCGGGAACGGCGACGCCGATTTGTCTCTTGCACGATCCGCCGGCGACGACCTTGTTCGTGGTGATTTGGGTGGCGTCGAGTTTGGGAGTCGTGCAGGCCATGATCTGGCCGCGGGCGCCCAAGATCATTTCAGTCGGACTTTATTTCGTTTTGGGTTGGATCGCGCTCGGCTTCGTTCCCGTCCTAAGGGAGATCTTGGGCATCACCGGCTTGGCGTTTCTGATCGCGGGCGGGATCGTTTACGCGCTCGGCGCCATGATCTACGTCTTTCACCGCCCGAATCCCTGGCCGGAAGTTTTTGGCTACCACGAGATCTTCCACACGCTCACCATTATCGCGGCGAGCTGCCAATTCTTGGCGGTCGTGAGGTTGCTCAATTGAGTGAAGAGCTGACCTATAAGCCTTTGGGTATCTTGCGGGCCGACTTCGAGCAAAAGTTCGGAACGCCCAGGCAAGGGGCGCTGGCCAAGAACGTTCGCGCGCGCATCGAGCTCGCCGCCGAGTGGAAGGGCCGCGGAATTTTAACGGGACTTGAGGGCTTCAGCCACGTCTGGCTCGTGAGCCATCTGCACCTGAGCGTGCGCACCCGCCAGCGCGGCAAGATCCATCCGCCGCGATTGGACGGCGCCAAGATCGGCGTGCTCGCCTCGCGCAGCCCGCACCGTCCAAACAACATCGGGCTGACGCTTGCGCGCGTGGTTCTGTGCGAGGGCGACCGACTCGAGCTGAGCGAAGTCGACCTGGTCGACGGGACGCCCATTCTGGACATCAAACCCTACGTCGCCGAAGCGGATCGTCCGTCTGAATATCGGGGAGGGTGGACCGAGACGGTTCGTCCAAGATTCCGCGAGTGCGATTTTTCGGAAGATGCCGATCGCGACATTGAATCCTTAGTGGCGCGCGGAAAGATCACCGATCCTACGCGCTTGCGCTCATTGATTCGCGAGATGCTCACCCATGATCCACGCCC
>DAISHW010000362.1:1023-2820 GCA_036822295.1 Bdellovibrionales bacterium
GCGGACGCCGGTCCGAGCGTCGCCGTCCAGCCCGCGTCGGCGACATACGCGCCGATGCCCGCTTCGCGATCTACGTTGCGGGTCTCAACGTCGTCTTTCGTTTTCGCGACGAGAAGTTCACCGTGGCGGCGGTCGAGCCGCAATAGATCAGGGAGCCGACGCGTCCAATTGCTCGACGCAATCCTGAATCAACAGCCCACGTAAGACTTCGGCATTGAGATTCTCAGGAGTCATGCCCAAAAGTTCAAAGTATGCCAGCCACTGATCGTTATATTTTTTGGTAAATTCACTTCCATAGGTGAATTCGACTAAATAACTCGCCCAGTTTCTCACCATAGAGACCTTATAGTCCTTGGCGAAAAGTCCCGGGAAAACGATAGATTTCCACGCGCTGCGATTGCTGATCGGCGAGGGCTCTGCAAGTTCAGGGTAGTTGGCGAGCAAGTGGTCTTCAAGTCGCTGGACCGTTTTGACCACTTGGAGTGAATGAAGCTGTTTAAATGTGGAGTCCGTGAGCGCGTTGAATTCTGCATCTTTTTTCAACTTATCTACGGTTACCGCTACCGCTGGAAACTGACGTTGCAATTGCGACCAAACAACCCGGAGTTTGGCTTGGTTAGGACTCTCGGTTTCTCTATCGGGATCGAAGGCTCGTTCCGCCAGTGCCGCACCGAGTGGATGCACAAGGAGTCGTGCCCATGACCATGGTTTATCCAAGTTGGGAACCACGGGGTTTTGCGTTGGAGAAGGCAGTGCATCCAGCTGGGTCTTAAGCCGGGACATGCGGTCGGACTGTTCATCCCGAAGATTTTGTGACAACCGACCTTGCAGTGAGCTCAGTTCAAACTTGAACAAGCTCCGAAATTCGCTGGCCGAGACGTTGGAGCCGTCAAGGAAACCGAGGTCGCCAACAAGGAGAGGTGTTTCACGGTCAAGAAAAGGGTCGTTGCCTAAAAGCAAAGTTATCAGACGGGGATGTTGAATAGCGGCCGGGATCCAACCGGTTTGACGTAGCATTCGAGCGATACCGGCTCCAAATTCAAGTTTGTGAAACCTCCGGTGGCGATTCATCTCCCACCAAATCCACTGACGCCAAGTGACCTGTCGCTCCATGACTCCAGGTAAGGCGGGGTTTTTGGCCTCCACGGCGCTATCCCAGTTTTCATCGAACGGAACGATCGTATTACCGAATTGATTTACAAATTTGTTGTCCATCTCGTTTATGTCCTCACGATACGGATTGAGGCCAAAAGCAAAAATAATATCTTCCGGTATTTGCGTATTTTGATTGGAAAGCCCGCGCACACTTTTTACCAGGTTCATTAAAGTTCGATTTCCGTGTCTAACGAATTCACGTAACCATCTTTCTGATTTGTCGGCGCGGGCTTCGGAGTAAGACGTTCCAAAGGCTTTCTTGAACCGCTCATTCAATCGGGGTGCCATTCCTTCCACGACCCCGGGCGCCGCAAGAAGCTGATCCCATGTCATCCCCTTCGGACTCTTGACGAGTTCACCTTTCTGGCGAGGGTAAAGTCGTCTAAGGGTAGCCGTCGATACCAATTTGGATTCAAAGTCATCCGGTGCGAATAGATGATATACGTTTAATTTTCTAAGAATGTTAGAAGCGCCCATACGTTCTCCCGCCTCCGAGAGTCTCGCAGCCTCTATCAGGGCGCGAATCGTGTAACGGTCCTGCTTCCAAAGCTCATTCACAGTTTTCAGAAGCCATTCGCCTTCGCTCACCATAACACTGCGGTTCTGCACGAGTTCGTCGGCACGCGCGCGGATGTGATCCAG
>DAISHW010000363.1:0-1384 GCA_036822295.1 Bdellovibrionales bacterium
GGGGTCGGTGACGATTTCCCACTCGTCGTCTTTGACCTTTTTCTTTTTCACTTTCGCGTCGGCTTTGCCTTCGGCGCCTTTTTTAACGTGGCCGAAATCGGTCGCTTGCGGGTTATGGGCGTCGATGAATTTACGTAGGTCGGTCGGCGTCGCGGCTTGCGGGCGCGCAGGGGCGGCCGTCGGGCGCGGCATACGGCGCGTGTTCTTCACGGCGTACGGAGAGCCCGAATTTTCACCGCCTTTTTCAAAGAGGTTCCAGGCCTCGCCGGCTTGGCGATTCGGCAAGCGCTTGATGACTTCAAACGTGCCACCGATGGCCAGTAGCAAGATCACGCTCCAGGTTTTCCAGTTCAGGTCCTGCATAATAGGAACTCCTCGAAAGACTTGTTTGCCGAATCCGTGCCTGGGAGCGCGATGCCAAGGTAAGTGCTTGAATTGCCGCAGGTATTCACGGTCGGTGGGGGTATAAGGTACGAATCGGGAGTGTCGGGGGTTTGGACAGCTGGACAAGGGTGCGGAAAAACCCTATTCTTTTTGATGGTTTACAAAGAAAGTGAGTGCACACCGGTGAGTGCCGCAGATGGGTCCAAGCTTCTTAAAGCCGCACAATCAGGTGGCTTTCCAGAATTGGCCAAGTTCCTGACTTGGCTGGAGCGTGCGCCCGTGAGCCAGGCTCTGACGCTGGATGAGCTGTTTGCTCCGGCGGCGATGACCTTTCGTTTCGGCATCACCGGTCCGCCGGGCGCCGGCAAATCCACGCTCATCGCTCGCTTGCTCGGTCACTTGCGCGCGCGCGGATTGAAGGTCGGCGTGATCGCCGTCGATCCCTCGAGCCCCTTCACGCGTGGGGCGATTCTGGGCGATCGCATCCGTTATTCCGAACACGCGCTCGATCCCGGGGTTTTCATCCGCTCGCTCGGCACGCGCGGAAGCCTGGGCGGCTTGAGTAGCGCCGCGTTCCTGATGGCGCGCGCGTTCGACGCGTGCCGATTCGATTTGCTGCTGGTCGAAACGGTCGGCGTCGGCCAGACCGAACTCGATATTCTGCACGTCGCCGATCAGGTATGCGTCGTGCTCGTGCCCGAAAGCGGCGATTCCGTCCAGGCGATGAAGGCCGGATTGATGGAGATCGCCGACATCTTCGTGGTCAACAAATCCGATAGACCCGGCGCCGATTCGCTCGCCCGTGAAATCGAAGCCGCCGAAGTGGGCGTCCAAGTCTTGCGCGCCACCGCCAGCGAGAACAAAGGCGTGAGGGAACTCGCCGAATTCCTGATCGCCGCCCGCGCCGGCGATTGGCAAAAGTCCCGGGTGTCCCCCGAGCGCTGGCGCGAAGAGGCCGGCGCCTTGATGCGCGGGGAATGGGAGCGCGGTCTCGCGGCCC
>DAISHW010000363.1:1394-2793 GCA_036822295.1 Bdellovibrionales bacterium
CAAGACGTGCGCGATCTGGAATCCTTCCGCTCGCGCTTGTGTTCGCCAAAATCAGTTTAGGCGAACACCAAGAACCGCGCGCGCCGCAACGAAGCTTGTCACCTTGTCCGCCACGCCAACATGCTGACACGAACAAAGATAAAGATAAGGAGAGGATATGAAATTCGCACTCGGCTTTCTCGCGCTCATCATTTCCCTGACTTGCATCGGGCCCGCGTTCGCGGACATTCCGTGGCGAGTGACCTGCAATCAGCTCGGTCGCGGCGGTGGAACGATGGATCAGTACAGACGGCTCGTCAAATATTCGATGGAACACTTCATGAACCAGGCGGCGAAGCGCTGGTTCCCCCGGGGCAAGGGCGTGGAAGGCATCGACTATTTCCTGCCGACGGACTACGTGGAGGCCGGGGGCATATACGTGAACCCTTGGGGGCGCGTTCGCGGAGCCGAAATGTTCGTGCCGCGAACCCGGTTTCTAGTCACGCTCGCCAACGGCACCGTCGAGCATTATTCGCTCGAGATGGATGAGCAGATCGTCCTGAACACGATCGAATTTTACGTCGGTCAAAATCCGCAACGTGAAGACTACTGCGCGTTGATGTTCAATCCCTACGTGGTTGAAGGCGTCGATCTGCAGACGGGCCGCCCGGCCTTTTGGTTTCGCGGGATCTACGAGAACTTCGCGCCCGTAATGGACGCGACCACGTTCGTCGAGGCGATGGAATAAAGGTCTTGAGCGTTTCAAACAGAGACGCCGCCCGTCCCGTAACGACCATGATTACCGCTTACGACTCAGTGCATTATATACTGAAAATGTATGCTGTATTCAGGCGCAGACCTCATACGTGCTTCAGGTCAGCAGTCCGCGCGCGCCGCCCGTTTGGATGTTTCCCCAAGGGTGCGGCCCGTGGATCCGAAGTCACCTGCGGATTTGACCAAAGACAGTGACGATGCCCAGGGGGCGCTGTTGCGTTTTGCTCGCTTTGTCCAAGATCAGAGCGGGAAGCGGCCGGCCCCGAAAAAGCGCGCCCCGAAAGCCGCTCGAAAAAACCCCTACCTGACCGGTCCCGAGCGTCTGCAGAGCGAGCTCGAACGCGGTCAGCTTCTCAATATTCGCGTCTAATTTCATAATTTTAACGCAAAGCATAACAAATCACTAAAGTTATAACGCAGCGCGACGATAAGCTCAGTGACTGCTGAAATGAACTGTATGTGGGCGCCATGGCTTACGACGTTTCCAATCGGGGTGGGTCCCGGTTTGAAACACGAAAGAAGGAAGGAGCTCACGTGTCTTTTAGAATCGCCTCGAATGTCGCGTCCATGACGGCGGCCCGCCATTTGGGGAATGCACAACAACAAATCGACAAGTCATTAGGCTCATTGGCTTCGGGCTCGCGCG
>DAISHW010000364.1:0-1266 GCA_036822295.1 Bdellovibrionales bacterium
GGGCCGGCCGTCGATGCGCCCGATCGGCAAAACGGCGAGGGTGGTGCCTACGAATGCGGCTTCGGAGGCCTCTAAAATATCTTCGCGGCGCAAGTCCCCGTGCCGAACCGCTTTGATCACGCCCTCACTCACTAACGCTTCCGCCATTTTCATCACGGCGATCACGGTGGTCCCGCGCAACGTGTAATCGAACTTCGGCACGACGAGTTCATTGGCTGGCGTGAGCACCATCAGGTTCTCGGTGGCGCCTTCGCAAAGGCGGCCGCGGTCGTCGAGCGAAATTCCGAAGTCGACCCCGTTTTTGACGGCTTCTTGCTTCACCAACACGTTCTGCAAATAGTTGCAGGACTTAATCTGACTCCAAAATCTATCTTTGGCCGCCACCGTGCTGAACATCGCGGTCACGCCGTTCGCGTAGAGTTCGGCATTGGGAGGCTTGATGCGCGTGACGGCGGCATAAATCTGATGACCGATGACTTCCGCCGGATTGGGCGAGAATCCGCCGGGACCACGCGTGACGTAAAGTCTAAGCACGCCGATGTCGACGTCGGTGCGGCGGCCCAGCTCGACACAGATATCGCGAATCTCCGTTAGGGTTTTAGGCAGAGTCATGCCGATGGCCGCCGCCGAGCGCTCGAGTCTCTTCAAATGACCGTCCATATCGATGTAGGCGCGATGATGGATGCGAGCCGCTTCAAAGACGGCGTCGCCGCGATGAAACCCGTGATCGTCGAGCGGTATCAGCATCGCCCAAGGTTCGCGGAAATACCCCCCGAGCCAGCTGGAATAAAATCCCAAGTAGGAGTCCGTGTGCGGGAGCGCGCGCTCTCTTGCTTTGCCCAGCGCCTGATCGATGGAGTCCCAGTTCATCCCTTGCCCTTGGTTTTGTTGCTGTTGGGTTTGGCGTTTTTCTCGATGTACTCGATGATCGATTGGGCGACGTCTTTGCCCGTCGATTTTTCGATGCCCTCTAACCCCGGCGACGAATTCACCTCGATCACCAGCGGCCCGTGTTTCGAACGGATGATGTCGACGCCCGAGACGTTGAGTCCCATCGCCGTCGCGGCGCGGGTCGCGGTTTTGCGTTCTTCGGGCGTGAGCTTGACCGACACGGCCGTGCCGCCACGATGCAAGTTCGAGCGGAAATCGCCGGTCTTGGCTTTCCTCATCATGCTGGCCACGACTTTATCGCCGATGACGAAACAGCGAATATCGGCGCCGTCGGCTTCTTTGATGAACTCCTGCACCAGGAAATACTCGTCAAGA
>DAISHW010000364.1:1285-2786 GCA_036822295.1 Bdellovibrionales bacterium
CGGAACGCGTCGATCACCGACTCGGCGGCTTGCTGAGTTTCGGCCAGTACGACGCCTTTGCCTTGCGTGCCCTCGAGCAGCTTGATGACCAGCGGCGCGCCGCCGACCAGTTTGATCAGATCGGAAGTCATTTTCGTTGAATGCGCGAAACCCGACACCGGCATGCCGATGCCTTTGCGCGCGAGCAACTGCAGCGCGCGCAGCTTATCGCGTGAGCGCGAGATCGCCACCGACTCGTTCAAACAATAAACGCCCATGACTTCGAACTGCCTTAAAACGGCGGTCGCGTAGAAGGGGATCGAGGCGCCGATACGCGGAATGATCGCGTCGAAATCGTCGAGCTTGCGCGTGCGGTAATACACCGTCGGTCGATGCGAGGTGATGTCCATGTAACACAACAACGGATCCACGACCTGCACGGTATGGCCGCGTTTTTCGGCGGCTTCCACGAGTCGTGAGGTCGAGTAAAGCGCCGGGTTCTGCGACAGGATGCCTATTTTCATGATGTCACTTCAATGTGAGGGTTGGTCGATTGAAGAAAACTTTTCGCCGGATGAATCAAGAAGCGCCCCTTGAGCGCCTGACGGCCGATGAGCATGCGAAAACCCATGGGGTCACGGTTGACCAGTGTGATCTCAACGGGCCAACGCTCCCCGCCGACTTGGATGTCGGTGACGATGACCGGCCTGAGCGAGGCGTGGCCCATGGAGCTGCGAACCATGCGTTGTTCGAGCAGTCTGGCGCGCACACGCTTGATTTGGCGCGGCTCCAATTGAGAGATAATGACGAAAGAGACCCATGTCTCGCCGTTATGACTTTCAAGATAGCGGATCTTCGTGGCGTGAAGCGCGCAGGTGCGGGCTCCCGAATCGACTTTAACTTTAATGGTTTCCACGCCGAGTTCAGGCAAAGAAACCCATTCGCGCCAACCTATGATCTTACGTGTTTTCTTCATCAGGTTAGCGATCCCCCGCCGAACTGGAGGCCCCAAGCGTAACTCGGAGTATTAGAAAGAACAAAGGGGTTTTTAAAAACCCCTTTGTCTTCAGCCTCTGAATTTGAAATCAGAAAACTAGTGGCCCGACGGAGCGGCGCCTTCAGCAGGAGCGGGAGCCGGAGCCGCGGGGTCAGCCGGAGCTTTCGAATCTTTTTTAGCCGGGGCCTTCTTGGCGGCAGGAGCCGTTTTTTCAGCTTTTTTGTCATGAGCGTGGCCGTCGGTTTTATGGTTATCCGCGAACGCAACGGAGCTGAACGAAACAGCGACGATAGCAGACAGAATCATTTTGAACATGATCTTTACTCCTTTAGGTGTAGCACCTAATTGTTTTAGATCTTCGATGCTAGACCCGATTTCTTAACAATGTCCAAAACAAAATAGCTAATGCATCGCTTAACCACGTCGATTAATCTGGCGGCATGAAGCACGCAATACTCTTATGGATGGTGTCCGTTGCCGGTTGCGCGTCGAGTGGCGGTTACGACTTGACGAAAACGCAAAATG
>DAISHW010000365.1:0-1792 GCA_036822295.1 Bdellovibrionales bacterium
AGGGCCTTCATGTAAACGTCGTCGACGTCGGGGCGCTCTTCACGATCGACTTTGATCGAAATGAAATCGCGGTTCAAAACGTCCGCGACTTCCGGATCCTCGAAGGATTCATGGGCCATGACGTGACACCAATGGCAGGTCGAGTAGCCGATCGACAGAAAGATCGGTTTGTCCTCGGCGCGGGCGCGGGCGAAAGCCTCTTCGCCCCAGGCCTGCCAGGCGATCGGATTGTCTTTGTGTTGCAGAAGGTACGGGGATTTCTCGCGGCCCAATTGATTTTTGATCATGGGCCTTTATAGCGAGAAAGCGCTCAGCCGCGCAAGCGTCGAGCGGCGCGGGCGCCCCAACTCAACAGATGGCCGACACCCAGAAGCAGCGAAAGTTCGAACAGGGCCCACGAGCCCGGCCGCGCCCCCGCGGTCAAGGGTCCCGCCAGCGCCTGGCAACCTCCCAGGAGCCCGCCCAGCTGCGCCTCGCGCGGGTAAAGATAAACGACTCCGTCTTTATCGTCTTGCGCAAGGTGCGTGGCCGCCGGTCCCCAGTCATGCGATTCGTACGTCATGACCGACGCCGGGTCGCCGCTGTGATTCAAGCCCACCGCATGGCCCATTTCATGGCTCAAGACACCAAGCAGCCCGTCGCTCAGGTAGCCGCCGGGAACGAAAACATTCGAATTCAAGACGATCACGGCCCCGCCGCGCGATTCGATCGGGTAAGTCACGCCGTTGGCGCTCGTCAAAGGGCCGCACCCCACCAGGATCTCGCCCGCATCGGGCATGTGGTTGATCGCGCGCGGAACTTCGCCGCCGACTTTCAGATTCAAGCGGCTTTCGGTGACCGTGTTCCAATAGCGCTTGATCGCCTCTGCGATCGCCCCTTCGAGTTCGCTGTTGGTGATCCCGTTGGCGCGGCAGCCGCCGCTGGCGATGTTCACCGTGGTCTCTTCGGGTTTGGCCAGGCGGTAGTTCGGATTCACCAGCAAGAAGGCGTGGGCCAGATTCGCGGTCAGGGCAAAGCTTAAAAACATCCATAAACGATTCATGTCAAAACTCCAGGTTCAAACCAAGCAGCGCCGTGAACATGCGACGTTCGCCGTCCAGGATTTCGTAAATGAACAATTGCCCGAACCCCCCGTACTTTTTCACGGCGCCGTTCGTTTCCAGGAAATTCCAATCGAGTCCGGTCGTGAACGCGTGGGTGTACGAAGTCTTCGTGCCCCCGGGCCGGTAAGCCATGGCCGTTCCGGTGCCGTTGGGAATGACGACCGTCCCGCCTTCGCCCTTGATTCGTTTGGCCATGGTGGCGAAACCGAAATGGGTGCGCAGGCTCTCGAGCTGCCGCCACTGATGGTAGAAGTCGTAATGCAGGTAGAGCGTTTCGATCTTGTATTTGCCTGAGTAATGATCGTCCGATTTGACTTCGTTGCGGATGTAACCCAGCTGAGGCGCGAAATGCATGCCGTCCATGACTTCGAACGCGTGTCCGAAAGCGATCCCGGGCGACAACGGGTCGGCGGCTTCGCTTCCCGCCTGGTTCTGCACTTTGTCCTGGGGCTGCGACATGTGCAGCGAGAAATTCAGCGCGTGCGCCGGCAAGCCCAGCAGCGCGAGCAGGATCAGTAACGCGCGCATCAAGCACTCCTTTTATTCAAGAACGAGAAATAGTGGGATTTGACGATATCCAGCTCCATGGTGCGGCGGCACTCGGCGCAAGGCTTTTCCGTCGGCAGGCGGCTCGCGCGCTGGCGGTCATCGGCGTTTTCAAGTTTCACGTGCTCGAGTTCCTCGAGTCC
>DAISHW010000365.1:1802-2776 GCA_036822295.1 Bdellovibrionales bacterium
ATGATCGAACGCACTTCGATGCGGCTTTCCAAGAAGCTCGAAAGAATATTGATCTGATTCACGACCGCGGGCGAACAATTCACCAGTGAAATCCCGCCCTCGACGCGCACGCCGCGAGTCCACATCACCCACGCGCGACAACCGAACGAGTTGATCAACTGCAACTCCCGCATATCCACGGTCAGATGCCCTTTGACGGGCTTCGGCCACACGGGCAGTTCGGCTTTCTCGTCGAGCCGGCCGCTAAGGCGCATCAGCACATTCTCGCCGGCGCGCTCGACATCGCATTTGAACTTCATGCAAACCTCGATCTAAAGCTGAATCACTTCGCCTTCGCGGGCGAAGCGCCAATCCAATTCGGGAACCGTTTCACCGACGCGCCGGCGGGCGCGCACGATCTCGTTGAAATACAAAGAGGCTTGATCCTCTGCCGAGCGGATCATGTCGTCGCTCGCGCCGGGATCGTGATGCACGAACAGGGCTCGCTTGATGTTTTCGCGCAAAGCCAAGTCGATCCCGATCGGACCGCTGGCGTGCCCCCAGTTGATTTTATCCAAGGCCTCATCGAACGAGTATTGGGCGTCAAAAACCATCAAGTCGGCGTTTTTGTAAAGCGCCAGGTCCGCGCCCAATTCCTCGCTCGAGGTGCGGGTGCATTCCGTATCGACCGCCCAGGCGAGCGCGCGGTTGTCGGCCTCGACCCGGGCGCCCCAGCACGGATCGGGATGGTCAAGCATGTACGGCGTGACCTGGACGTCCCCGACCTGAAAGGCCCGTCGCGGCTCCACCCGGTGCACAAGGATCTGTTTGGCGACCACGTCGTAGGGCACGGGAAAATTCGGCTTGCGGAACAGGCGCCGCAGCGAATCCTCGAGATCGTCGTGCACGCCGTAGAAATGGACCTGCACGCCCTTGCGGTACAGCGGCAGGAAAAACGGCAACCCGATCAGGTGGTCCCAATGAAAATGGGTCAT
>DAISHW010000366.1:0-2774 GCA_036822295.1 Bdellovibrionales bacterium
CCCGACAATGATATAAAGCCACTTCTCCACGATCTCGCGGTCCACGCCCGTGAGCTTGATAAGGAGGAAGGACAAAATCGCGCCCATGATCAATTCCCAAACGCCTTCCACCCACAGATGCACGACCCACCAACGCCAATAAGAATCATGGGTTTGGTTGTCGGTCGGAATCATGCCCGGCAAATAGAGAAGCGCCGCCGTCAATAAACCGAAAAACAAAACCAGGCTCGTGGTGGTGTACCGCTTACCTTTCCAGATCGTTCCGCCGATGATGTAAATGAACAACAAGACGTTCACGACGACCAGATAATCGAGCGGCCTTGGAATTTCCAGGAACTTGCGCCCCTCCCACCAATGAAAATGGAATCCGATGACGGCGGTGACGCCCACCGCGACGAAACTCAGAAACTGCAGATAGGCGAGCTTCGGATGCGTGATCTCCCGCTCGGCTTCTTCCGGAATGATGTAATACGCCGAGCCCATGAATCCGAGCAGCAACCACATCACCAGAAGATTCGTATGAGTCGTCCGCGCGACATTGAACGGAATCCAATCGTGAAGCACGTCGTACCCCATGTGCGCAAAGCCCATGATGAATCCGTAAACGATTTGCAGCGAAAGCAGCAACATGGCCGCGGCAAAAAACCAATAGGCTATGCTTTGCGAACGGTACTTCATTATTTGGTCTCCTTAAGCAGCGACAAGAACGCCGTGAGCTCGATGATGTCGTTCTCGGTCAGCGGCATTTTGGGCATTTTTGAATTCGCCTTGATGGCCAGGGGATCGGTCAACCACGCTTTGATGTAAGCCGAGTCGTATCTGGAGCCGACTCCGTCGAGAGCGGGCCCGATCGCCCCGCCTTGCCCCTCCAAGGCGTGGCACGCGATGCACATTTGGTTGAAGACTTGCGGACGATCCGTTTTTTTAACCACGGCCTGGGATTCAGAGGCGTTCACTCCCGCGTTCGGCGCCGCCGTGTTGATCAGATCCGGCTTCGGGGGGAATCCGTTCAGGTCCATTTCCCCGATCCAGGTCAAGAAGGCCACCAGATCGGAAATCTGCTCGTCGGTGAATTTATAATTCAGCATTTTCCGCTGGCCGGGGTACATCGCCTCGGGATCCTTGATCATCGCGCGAACAAATGCTTCGCCCCGGCGCTCAATAACCTTTGTCAGCTCAGGCGCATAGTAGCCACCCTCTCCCAATAAGGTGTGGCAACCCATGCAATTGTTGCGGTCAAATAGGTGCTTTCCGCGAATCACGGATTCGGTCATGTTCGCCTGTTTCGTTTGCTCTGGAATTCTCTTGAACGTGTCTATTGTAAGACCGATCATCGCCAGTGAGCACACGGCCGTGCCAATTAAAAAGAACGACTTCGCCTGAGACTTCGACAACATACTTACCCCGCAAGATGGCTAAACAGCCTACGATCTTCGATCATCTAGATTTCATTTGTCATGACTCAGTCCGAATTTAATATGACGTAGATCATAAATGGGGATTTTCAGTTCGTTTAACCTGTGGCGATGAAGTCCCAGGATCTGTCAGCCATCCCATTGTTCGAAGGCCTTGAGCGCAAATTGGTCAGCAGGCTGATCGAGGGCGGCTCTTTCGAGGCGTTCACCAAAAATGAACTGGCCTATGAAGAAGGGGAGCAGGGCAACAAGTTCGGTATCGTCATGAACGGCCTTTTCCGAATGACGAAGGACGATCCGTGCGGGGCGCACGTCGGCATCCTGTTTCTGTCTATCGGGGATTTGGTCGGCGACCTGGCTATGGCCGAAGTCGAGCCCCGATACATAATGAACTGCGAAACGTTGGTGAGCGGCCTGATATTCTGGATTCCCAGGGACACCTATCTGAAAAGCTGGCTGACCTCCCCGGTCATCATGCGGAGGGTGCAGGTCGCGACCTTGGCTCGCTTCAAATGGATGGCGCAATGCCGGGCGGATCAACGCTTGCCTTTGGAATGCCGTTTGGCGGGATTCCTGCTGAGAGCCCAATCGCGCACCAAGGAAAATCCCGACTCCTCGGTCATGACGTTGACCAGGCGCGCGCTTGCGGACGCGGTCGGCGCGAGCGTCGAATCGGTGATTCGGGTGATGACCAGATGGGAGAAACGCGGATTCGTGAAGACGGCTTCCAAAGTCATTCGCGTGGCGCAACCCGAGAGCCTCAAGGAAGTTTATAATGGATCGCGGAAGCGGACGCGCAAGTCATACCGATAGCGGGAGTTGATTTTCGCGGCCAAAAACGAAACGCGGAGGACGAAGTGAACAGCGATCGCGTGCCCGACCCGGACAAAAGGCGGATGAAAATCTACGCATGGATGGGCTCAATAAGTCTTGTTTGCCTTTTTATCGGCCTATTTTTGGGAATCATGATTCTGGCGATGAAGGCCACGGAAGTGTTCGAAGGCGTGCCGCCGCCGCCCGCGAAGCTTTTATGGTCGCAGATTCTGTCCGTCGTCTTCATCGGACTGTTCGTCACGCTCGCTACGATCGTTGTTCGGGGGGTACGGAACATCACGCGATAGATCAAGGCTGCCGTTTTTGAATCGAAAAGCGCACCTTGTCGACCTTGGCTTTGGATTGCGCGGTCACTTCCAGGGCTGTCGCGTCTTTAAGGTCTTCCGGATTCGCCGGCACGAAATACCCATTTTCGAGATCGAGCGTCAGGATTTTTCCGGGATACGGCTTCAAACCCCGCACGGTCCCTTTCAAATCCGCCAGGTGAGCTTCGCCTCTTCTTTTCCCGCCACGTAAAAGCGCAGC
>DAISHW010000367.1:0-2766 GCA_036822295.1 Bdellovibrionales bacterium
AAAGTTTAGGTCAGCGTACGGGTGCCCGCGCGCTGATCGTCGTTCCGACAGGCGTCGGCAAGACCGTGATCTCGGGTCTGGGGCTGAAAGACATTGCCGTGCTCGACAAGCGCCCGGTCAAAGTGGTCTTCCTCATTCAGAACTCCGATGTCTTAGATGAGGCAACGGTCAAACTTCAAAATCTATTCGGCCTCTCTCCCGCCCAAGTGCAGCGCGTGTACGGCGGAAATTCCAAGAGTCCGATTTTCCCGGAAAACGCCAAGCTCATCACTTCCTCCCGCACCACGTTCCATGCGCGGAGCGCCGAGTTCAAAGAGAGTCGTGAGAAATTCAAAGGTCGTATCCTGTACGTGATGGACGAGGCCCAGCATTTGGGCCGCGACGAGGGAGAATTTGCCGCGATTCTCAACCAGATTGACCGACAGATGCGGGACGGCGATTTGCTGCTCGGGCTTTCGGCGACGCCCTGGCATAAAGAGTCCGATCTCATCACCAAAGTCTTCCGCGACAATGTGATCACCGCATTTTTGTCGGCGCGCGAGAAACAGGAGTTTTTGAAGGAGCGCAAACTGATTTACATGGCGCGCCTACAATTGTTCCGTGCCATGGCTCAAGGATATCTGGCGCCCATTCGCTCTTACCGGCAGGTCCGCTACTTGGAAGGTGAAGGCACGCCGATCTTGGCGCGCAGATTCCTGAATGATTGGGATAAAAAGTTTGAGGGCATGGAAGAAAAGGAACGCTTTGAGCTCCTGAAAAAAGAAGTTCGTCTACACCAGCCCTTAGTGGCCGCCATGCTCAAAGAGATTCGGGCGACATTTCAAACAGATGCGGCCGGAAATGTTCTGAATTGGAATCGTGGTCTGATCTTCGTCCCGAGCATCGCGCATGCCGAGATCTATGCGTTTTTGCTCAATCGTCTGGGTGGGGACGCCAAGCAGCCCGTTCAGGCCAAGGCGTATCACTCCAACTTGGGCACCGACCAACGCGGTCAGGCGATGGATTGGTTTAAAGATGAATTGCGCGCGCAGCGCGATCCGAATCGCCGGGTCGAACAATCCCGCGGAGGTGAACGTCAGGTACATAAGTACCTGTTTGCCGTGCGCTCTCTCGGTGAAGGTTTCGATGAACCCAGGGTCAATCACCTGATTCTTGCCAAAGCTTACAATGAAGACGATATGGTCGGGATGCGCGAGCTCTTACAAAATCTGGGACGCGCCACGCGCATCGCCTATGGCAAACCCTATTTCAATGTCAGCGACTTCACCGGCGACATGCGCCGCCTGATTTTTGCGGGCCTTGATCAGAGTTTAATCAACCGGTTTTTCGTGGCCCAGGGCGAACGCGACTTCGAACCTTTCGAACCTCCCACTAAGAAAGTAGAAACCGAGATCCACATCGACGCCACGACGCTCGACGCGAACCGGTTCACTCCTGAAATCGTATCGGTCCCGGTCGAAGAGCTCACGCACAATAAGGTAACCCCCAGCAAAGAAGCCCCAAGTGCCATCATCAACGCCAACACCAGACCTACAGCGGACTACAAACTACCCGTTCTTTTTTACGACCGTAGCGAGCAAGAATATCTGAGCTGGAAACAGATCCTCTCCAGCTCCACAATCCTGTCCCAACTCATCGATCGGGTGGAAAAATTCCTACGCGGTGCGGGTCAGAGTCATGACTTCGGATTTGGCAATCTCACCGAAACCCTCGCCCGGCTTCGCGAACAGGACGCGACGCTCAATGATCTGTTTAAGGAAGCCCGGGAAGAACGTGGAGATCATGCGCGCAAACTGATTCGGTCCTTCGCTCTCTGGGATGTATTCCAAGACAAGCGTGATCAAGAAAAGTTATTTCTATTAGGCCATCCCCGCGGGGCCAGACTGTCTTTTACCCCTAATCCTGCGGAACGACCACTCACCTGGCGGCAATGGTTTAAAGTTACCCTTGGTCGTTGGGGTCTTAGCTCCGATGGGAGTTTAGAACGTCAAGGCATTAAACTTTTAAAAGCCTACGAAACCGGCCACCTTCCGGAAGTCGCACCCAATGGTGTGAATAACGCTGATCTCATTGATGCCTACGTGTCGGGTCACCCCGACCTGTACGATCTCTCACCGCTGACTTATAGCGATCTCGATTGGGAGCGCATTTCTGTATCGAGCCGTCAGCAGATTCTCGGATTCGAGAGCGACTTCACCGGTAATCGGAAACCAGAAGCGGATCAAACGCGTCTCCCTAAAGTTAGGGAGGGGTTAAACCGCGCACTTGAGCGAGTAAACAATAGACCTTTGAAACTGTTCGTTCACAAATGGAGTTGGGCAAGGCTGCTCATCCATCCATTAGGCCTTCCCACTTTAGGAACTCAGTCGGGATTTGAGACTTACGGATCCCACGGACTTCGTGATCTCAGAAAACGGGCGCCGACAGTGCTCAAAGCTCTACTGGGAACTCCCGAACAGTACATCCCGCCCGACCGGAATCTGCAGAGCCGACTACAAAACCTTAAGGACTTTCCGCAAATGGTCATTCCGCGCCTTCAAAACTGGCGCCCCCGAGCGGAACTCCAAGAGCTGATGCGCAAACGGAGTCTGAAAGACATCCGCAGCCGAACCGATGCGTTTGAGAAAGCGCTCATCCAGGAATTTCCGGAACTCGAAAAGGACTCGCCGCTCTCCGATGAAGATGCCCTCTTCTCGAACCCCGCTTTCGGTTTGTTCAACGAGCCGACGGGACCTTCGATCACTCCCCGCGATACGTGGCTCACGC
>DAISHW010000368.1:0-2726 GCA_036822295.1 Bdellovibrionales bacterium
GCGAGCTCGCCGCGCTCGACGACAGCTTGAAGCGCAACGCCGGCGATCTGGATCGCAGCCGTCTGGATCAGGACAAATGGGACCTGATCCGCAGAAACTACGAAGTCCTGGCCATCAACACGCAGCAAGAGGCGCAAGTCGGTGAGGCCCGCGATCTGATCGCGAAAGCCAAAGCCCGCGGCGCGCGCACCTATGCGCCGATGGCCCTGCGCCAAGCCGAAAAAGATTTGGCGGCCGCCGACCGCGCGATCGCCACCACTCCGGATGACGAAACCGCCTTCACCCCCGCGGTCAATCGCGCCAATGCGAGCGCGCGCGATCTGCTGACGATCAACGCCGCCGCACGCCGAGCCGCGGGCCAGACCAACGAAGAAGTCGCCGTCGAACTCGAAGGCCGAAATCGCACGATCGCGGGTCTTCGCGGTGAACTGCAGGGCGCCGAGCTCGAAGCCGCGGTCGCGGGTCAAGCGCTGGCGGGCAAGGACGCGCAGCTTCGCGGAGTCGCGGCCGCCAATCGCTCCTTAAGGAGCGAGCAAGAGTGGAACGACGCCATCGAGCAGGTGCGCGGCGAATTCTCGGAGGATGAAGCCGACGTCTACCGACAGGGCGACAAGCTTCTGATTCGCTTGAAAAAGATAGGCTTCGCGACGGGCAGCGCGGACGTGCCGGAACAGTCGCGCGAAATCCTTTCGAAGGTCGGATCGGTGATCTCGGAACTTAACGCCAAGAACGTCGAGGTCCAGGGACATACGGACTCGACGGGCGGGCCCGCGATCAATCAGAAGATATCGAAGGAACGCGCGCGCGCCGTCGCCGAGTATCTTGAAGACGACGTCGACGACATCAACGTCAAAGCGGTGGGCTACGGCTTCGAGCGACCGATCGTCGAGAATAAGAGCAAGGCCGGCCGGGCCACCAATCGTCGGGTCGACGTGGTGATCGAACCCGCGCGGAAATAATGGTACGCGGGGCGGGTACAAAAATGTCCCGCCCTTTCCGCCAACTGGCTTTTAACCGTAAAAGAACATGGGCCTATCGCTTGCTAAACTAGAACGCGTGAATAACGGCTTCGAAATGAAGGAGGAATAATGTTACGTGCAGCTATCGCATTTTTCGTTCTCGCTCTGGTCAGCATCGTTTTGGGCGCTTCGGGTATCGCCGGCATGTCGATGGAAATCGGCCGCTTGCTGCTCTTCGTGTTCCTGATTCTCGCCGTGATCAGTTTTGTCGCGAACATGGTCTCTGGCCGCTCGGGTCGGACGCTACCATAACCGAAAAAAAAGAGAGGTTTAGAGATGAACGATCAAATTGTTAAAGGAAAATGGGCCGAGTTCAAAGGTGAAGTCCAGAGAGCCTGGGGAAAACTCACCGATGACGATCTGGAGCGAACCAAAGGCAACGTCAAGTCGATCGCCGGTTTGATCCAGCAACGCTACGGCCAAGTGAAAGAGGATGTGACGGCGAAGTTCAACGAACTGGCCGCGCGTTACACGGACCGCGTCGACCACAAAGCGGACGAAGCCAAAGAGGCCCTGCGCGATTCGAACGAACGCGCGCGGCACTAACTCGGCAAGGCCCTCAGCCCCGAGTGATAAGACCCCGAATCGAAAGATCGGGGTCTTTTTTTTATCTTAGACGGTCGGCTTTGCCCGAAGCGGGCGGCACGTCTTTGATCCGCGCCGCGCGCCAGACCTGGCGCAGCTCTTCGGGATTCGCGAAATGATTCTCGATGACGGCGCGGCTGAAGGAAACGACGAATTCCTGGTTGAACATCGCCAGAGCTCCGGCCGCTCGCCCCAGCTTTTCAAGGATTTGGCTGTCGTCGAATGAGCGCACTTCGACGAAGGCGCGGCCTGAACCGTCGGTCTTGATGACGAGCTCCGCCGCGACGTTGAGCGTCCCCTCGCGAAAATTTTTATTGAGCATATAGCGAATGTCGAACCCGACCGGGATGACGATCGCCGCGCCGTCCTTGAGCGGCTCGAGTTTCGCCGCCCCCACGTCGAGATTCTTGAGTGTCAGCCATTGAAAGTCCTGGAGTCCGACTTGGTTTTGCGTCATCCAGCCCTCGAAGCCGAGCTGTCCATCCACGCCTTGGGCGTTGACGACTTCGATCGAGCGATTCCATCGGTAAGCTCCGCTCTTCTCGCGTTCGGCGGCGTTGGGGGTGTCGCCGAGCAGTCCCGCGGCGCCCGCGTTGAACGTCAGACTGGTGAGCAAAACGGCAAAAAATATACGGGCGGCCATCGGGGGCTCCTTGTAAAGCGTCGTTTGGGATTTCGGCTTGGCAACAATGAAATCTTCATGCCGGCGCGGGGTGAAATTCCCTGGACCTTCCGGCGCGGAGCTGTTCATTTGGTCGCGTGGATGGCACCGCTTATGCAAATTTTGGCGGATGGAAGAAGAACATCCGGGAGGACCCAATGAATCGAACTTTAAACGCGGATCACGCCCATGCCGGAGAGTTGAAATACATGCCGCGCAGTCAGAAGAAAATCATCCTGATGGGCATGGCGGTCGGCGGGATCGGCGCCGCTATTTTCGTCGGCGTACTGATCTGGTTCGTGGCCGGCGCGATCGGCACCGAGTTTCGCACGTTGATCACGTTTGCGGGCGCCCTGGTCGCGTTCATGCACGGCTTGATCGGCGGCCCGTTGATCGCGCTCGCCTTCAAGAAGCCGCTTGGCACCGCTTTGGGCGCGTGAACCTGATTTTTAGGCGATTTT
>DAISHW010000369.1:0-2481 GCA_036822295.1 Bdellovibrionales bacterium
CTTATCGTAAAAAACCAATGCGTCGATCTGATCGGGACCTATGCGACCGATCCGCAGGCATTCGGCGATGGCTTGAGCGGGGAAGCGTTCGTCGAATTTTCGCCGGGTGAAACGCTCTTCTTGCAATGCCGCGACGATACGCCCCTGATCGGTCAGGCAGGCGGCCGCGTCGTGGTAGTAAGACGAAATCCCGAGCAAGCGCATATGAAAAATCTTAACCCCGGGTTGTTTGCGCGGTCGAGCCGATTGTGTTCGAATAAAATCATGTGGTTTCGTATTCCGCGCGACGGCGCGATCGTTTTATTCATCACGGTGTGCCTGCTCGCCGCGGGGGAGTGGATCGCGCGCTTGACGATATTCCGCGATCCGGAACATTTCGCTTCGGTGACCGCGCGCTATTACTCGGTAGTCCATCGACAGCCCATCATGCCGGCGACTTTCGATCTGGATTCGGAGCTCCTGTGGAGAATGAAACCGCACCAAGACGCGGTGAGATTCGAGCGCGAGACCGGCACGACTTGGCTCTTTCAAACCGATCTGAAAGGGCGACGCATTGAAGCGGCAACCACCGCGGGTGTGGGTTCGGAGCTCTTCGAGATCGCCACGCTGGGTGATTCTTGCACGCTGGCGCTGGAAAGTTCGATCAGTTACTCCGGCGCGCTCGCGCGGATCCTGCAGAATCGGCATCCTGAGCGCAAAGTGACTCTGACCAATCTGGGGGTTTCGGGGTATTCGATTTTGCAAGGGCACCGGGCGTTCAAGAAGTACTTAGAAGACGGCGGTCGCCCCCAATTGGTGTTGATTCACGGCGGGCATAACGATTCGAATGGGCCGTTTCTCGGGAAACTGGACCGCGAGCTCACGATCCTGACGATGTACCGGCTTCGCTTGCGTGACATGTTGAAGAGCAGCCGCCTGGCCGTCGCGCTTTTTCACGCGCTCGCGCCCGGTTCGGGACATGGAACGGAAAATGGGGCGCGCGTGCCGGCGGACGAGTTCGAAGCGCATTTGCGGGAAATCATAGCGGCGGTGCGGGAGCGCGGCGGGAAAGTGGTTTTGATTCCTCCGACCATGGCGAAGTCCGCGCCGGGTTGGATACCCGAATACGACCGGGGCGAGTCGTTGATCGGTCACAATGAATACACGCGGGTGATGTACAAGTTGGCGGCCGAAACGGGCTCGATATACGTCGATACGACTTCTGTCGCCCGCGGCCTGGGTGATCGTCGGTTCTTCCATGACATCGACGGTGGGGACAATATCCATCCGGGCTTGTCTGGACACGCGGCACTGGGCGCCGCGATCGCCGCGAAGCTCGAGGCTGATGGGTTTTAGAGAGTTTGCGGGCCGGTGACGACCGTGTCGGAAAACATTTGTTCCAAGCCGATGTACGCCTGGAATTCGATTTCGGAGAATCCGGGGCCAAAAACCATCGAGTAATAATCGAAATAACGTTTCAACAGGTTCTGATAAGGCGCGGTTTCGATCACGCCGGCTGTCTTCGGCATGGCCGGTTGCTGGGAGAGTTTGCTGATCATCGCGATCCCGAGTTGCTTCGCCTGACGAGTCGCCCAAGCGTACTTGGCGAAATGCGGATCTTGGAGCAACGGACGGAATTCCGTTGCATACAGCTTTTGCATCTTGGCTTGCACGGAAGGCGTGTTCTTAACGGCGTTGCTCAGGCCGAAACCTTTTTGGGGACGGTCGGGGGCGACGTTGACGCTTTCGAGAATATCGTGAGCCTTGCTGATCATTGAAAGCAGCTTCGCGTAGGGCGCGCTCGGCTGGAAGTAAGAAGCTTTTTTCGACCAATCCAGAATACGCTCGTGATTTACCGGCAGGTAAAAGAAAGCGAGGCGCGAGAACTCGCCGGACAGGTGCTCGCTGTCGACGATCAGTTGAATCGCTTTCGAACTGCTGACCAAGTTGTGGGGCAGGTTGCCGTTCGATTCCACGATCAGATCGGGCGTGATGAACGTCAGGCAATGGCCGCCTTTTTCGTTCAGCGTTTGCATCACTTCCAGCAACTCACGGTCCCCGAAGGCGCGCAGTGAACTGTCGTCCATGCGGTAGTCTTTCGGGTACCATTCGTTAAGTGTCAGTGCGTTCAAGTACGTTGATGCCGCGACTTTGAAGTACACCGAAGTTCGCGGTGTACAGAGCATCGCCCCCGGCGTGAAATTCGAGCGGATCGACTTCATCATTGCGTCGAGCTGGGCCGCGGTATTCGTACCGGTGATCACGAAACTTTGGCGCGTAGGGATCGTGTCGATTTCATACGTGGGAGATTGGCCCAAGCGGAACGTCGTGCTCCTATTTTGCTTGTCTAGCGTGATGTTCACTGTCTTTAAGCCGGCCAAGGCCTCGACGGCGAAAAGGTAACGGTTGAAATTACTCAGTCCCAAGATGCCCGAGGCCACCATCGCCGTGTTGTAGCAAACGCCGTCGTAGTAGCGGCCTTGGAGATAACGGCTCCAGATG
>DAISHW010000369.1:2507-2720 GCA_036822295.1 Bdellovibrionales bacterium
CTGAAGTAATCTTTGTCGGCTTCGAAAAACTCGAACCCGGTTTTGTAATACTCATACAATGCGTATTTGCCGCGATAGCTTGGTTGGAACGCGGTGGATAAATCATTGGATTTTAAGCCGCGAACGCTCGCCTCGCAGTTTAGGGCGAAAGATTTCAAGTCGTTGCGCGCTTGCAGGAAGCGGCCATAGGAATTGATCGTCTCGCATTGCTTG
>DAISHW010000370.1:0-2238 GCA_036822295.1 Bdellovibrionales bacterium
CGTACGCCAGCACATACGAGTAATAGATCGTTTCCACGGGCGTGCGGGCCTGGGCGCGCAAATAGCGAATGGCCTCTTCGACCGACATGTCCGGGCGCAAACGGAAATAACGCGGATTCATGACGCCGCCGGCTTCGTCCTCGGCATAGGCCATCAGACCCATCACCTCTTGGCGCGAAACCTCGTCGAGCAACATCAGGATTTCTTGACGCTGCTCCTCGGGCACGTGCTGAATGAAATCGGCCGCGTCATCCAGCGGCAGCAACCGCACCCACGAGCGCTTTTCGTTGGCGGTCAGATCCAGGACGAGTTCGATCTGCTCGTCGGGACCGAAGCTGAGGAATAGCTCCTCTGCGTCAGAGCGCGAAAGGCGGCCGAAGCGCTCTTTGCGGCTCGCCAGATCGAACTCCGACCAGTGTTCCTTCAGAACGTTGACGTCGGACCAGTCCAGCTCTGGGTTTTCGATTTCCATGCTTTGACCGGATCCTCTGGAAAAGTGTGTCGGGGTTTCTTATTTGGTACATGTCTCCATTTATAAGATCAAGTCAGAATCGACAATGCCCTTGAGATCACCCGTGAGTTTGATAGAACTTTTGGCAGTTCAATTTTGGGGAGGAATTCATGACTCGACTTTTGCCATTGATCCTTTCGCTCTGGCTCTTCACCGGCTGTCAATCTCCGAACTTGGATCACGCCCGCGCGCCCGCGGATCAAGCCGCGGCCGGCACGTCGGACCTGAGCTGGGCCGAAGCGAAGGCGCGCGGCTCCCGGGTCACCCGTCCCCGCTACATCCTGAACGTGAAGTTGAACGAGACCGAGAAAACCTTCAGCGGCGCGAGCGAGATCCGCTTCAACTTGAACGATCCTTCGAAACCTCTGCGGGTCGATTTCTTCGAGGGCCAAGTCGCGAAGATGCAGCTGAACGGCAAGCCTTTGGCTCCAGAGGCGAAAAAGCCCTATTGGATCGAACTCCCCCCGGAGCGGCTCGTGAACGGCGAAAACAGTCTGACGGTCGAATACACGCAAGAGTATTCCACTCAAGGCCAGGGCCTGCACCGCGCCGTCGATCCCGAGACCAAGCAGGTGTTTCTGTACTCGCAGTTTGAAACCTTCGACGCCAACCGCTTCATGCCGTGCTTCGATCAGCCCGACATGCGCGCGGCATTGACGATGACCGTGGAAGCGCCCGAGAAGTGGGAGGTCGTCACCGCCACGCGCGAAACCAAGATCACGCGCGACGCCCGGGCGAAGACGCGCACCTGGAGCTTCCCGCAAACGCCGGAGATTTCGACGTATCTGTTCTCTTTGCACGCCGGCCCTTACAAGGTTTGGACGGACAAGTTCGAGGACATTCCCTTGCGTTTGTTCGCGCGGCCGAGCCAGGCGAAGTACCTGCGCGCGAAAGAGTTCTTCACCTACACGAAAAAGGGCCTGAAGTTCTTCAACGCCTATTTCGACTTCAAATATCCGTTTAAAAAATACGATCAGTTGGTGGTGCCCGAGTTCAACGCCGGCGCGATGGAAAACGTCGCCGCCGTGACCTTCAGTGAACGTTTTCTCTGGCGTTCGGAGCCGACTCGCCAGCAGCTGCAAGGCTTGTCGAGCGTGATCCTGCACGAAATGGCCCACATGTGGTTCGGCGACATCGTCACTATGAAGTGGTGGAACGACCTTTGGCTGAACGAAAGCTTCGCGACTTACATGGCGGCGTTGGCCAATACCGAATCCAACGACTTTCCTGAAGAGTGGCAGGACTTCTTCGCGAGCGACAAGGCATGGGCGTATTGGGAAGACGCGCTCGTGACCACGCATCCGATCGAAGCGCCGGTGAACACGGTAAAAGAGGCCTTCGCCACCTTCGACGGCATCACGTACGGCAAAGGCGCCGCGGTTTTGAAGCAATTGAACGCTTATGTTACGCCCCAGGCCTTCCGCGCCGGCATTCGCAAATATATCCAGCGGTACGCGTACAAGAACGCCGACTTGAATGACTTCATCGCGGCTCTGCAGGGTGAAACGAAGCGCGATCTTTCCTTGTGGGCCGAGCGTTGGTTGCGCCAGAGTGGTACCGACAAAATCGCCGCGCGTTGGTCGTGCGCGGGCGATCGTTTGACGGCGGTGGAATTGATCGTGACGCCGACCCCGGGCGCGAAGTTCCGCCCTCAGACCGTGAATGTCGGTTTGTTTGAAGAGAAGAACGGCGGCTTGGCCAAACCTGTGTCCGTGCGCGCGGATCTT
>DAISHW010000370.1:2248-2713 GCA_036822295.1 Bdellovibrionales bacterium
AACTGCAAGGCTCATGGTCGTGCCCGGTGTTCGTGTTCCCGAATCTCGGGGACCACGGTTTTGTCTCGGTTTCATTGGACGCGAAGAGTTTGGAGTACGCGAAGAAGAATCTCGCGGGCATGCCGGATCAATTCCTGCGCACGATGCTCTGGGACGGTTTGTGGAAGATGGTCCGCGACACCGAAATGCCGTTGAAGAATTACATCGATATCGTCGACACGCATTTCGCGAAAGAAAGTGATCCGATCGCCACCCGTCAAATCACCTCGACTCTCGGGGGAAGCTGGGGCGATACGAACACGGTCTTGAATTATTGGCCGCAAACCGACGAGCGCCTACGCGCGGAACGCTTGGCCTTCTGGGAGAAGATGGAGACGGAATACCTGCGGCGTTTCCAGGGCGCCAAAGCGGGTTCGGACGAACAACGCGAATGGTTTGATCGCTATGTGGCTCTGGCCCGGAGTC
>DAISHW010000371.1:0-425 GCA_036822295.1 Bdellovibrionales bacterium
CGCAACTGGGGGCATGGAACCCAGCGGGGTTCACGGTCCGTGGCGTTGCGCATTAGCGGGTTGGGACTATAGGGCAATATCTGGGCCGGTCCAAGGAACGCTCCGCCGCGAATACAAACCTGCGCTCCGTAGATCGGCCCCGAATAGGTGTTCCAAACCTGCTGCCAGCTCAAATCGCGGCAAAGATATTGAACTCCACGCTCGGCATCGGCCGCCGCCGCGGTGATGTTGACCTGAACCGTGCGATTGGGCGTATCGATGCAATTCGCGCGTGGCCACGTCGAGTTCATGCCCGCCAACACTTGGACCGTGGGCGGAGCGGGCGGGGTTCCGTCGCGCGGGTATTCGAACTTCTGCGTCGCCACGCACGTCGAATCGGCGGGATCGCCCGGTTCGCGATAAGTGACCTGAATGGTCAACTCAAG
>DAISHW010000371.1:435-2711 GCA_036822295.1 Bdellovibrionales bacterium
ACCGATCGAGCACCCTCACGCCGGTGCCCAGGATGTCGATCGCGGTGCCCGGATTGGCGATCCGATCGGGCACCGGCACCAGTAAAGTCGGCCCCTCATTGTTGATGGCTGGAATCGCCAGATTGCCCGAGCCCGCGGCAAAGGCGCTGACGTCGTTCACGTTCGTTCGGGACGTGGGGCGAATGAACACGGGCGTCGCAGGCGCGCTCGCCGCCTGCGTGGCGATCAGGTACGGCTGAATGCGCATGCGCACGTTGACGCCAAGCCGGGCGAACAACGGCGGCACCGGCAAAACCGCGGCGTTGGCCGTCAAAGGCGGATAGATCCCGAAAACCCCGCGCACGGCGGGCGTGGTGTTGTAGATCGTGGTCAGAGCGCGAATGCTGCCATTGATCAAATGGTAGTTGCGTAAGGTCACTCCGGTTGCGGCGGTTCCCGCCACGGCCAGATTGAAGTCGGCGGCCGGAGCGCCGGTCCAGTGCGTGGCGACGTTCGGCACCGCGATGGAAGGCCCATTTAGAAAAGCCGGCACTTGGGCGGTGTTAGTCTGCAGAAAATGAAGGACTTCGCGGTAATATGTCTCTTCTTGCACGACGTTCACGATCGATTGCGCGTAAGCTTCGCAGGCGCGCTTGTAGCCGCGATCGCGGGAGACAAAAAACGTGCTGTACTGACTGATGAGCGTGGCCGCGACGGAAAGCATCGCCAAGGCGATCAACGCCTCCACCAATGAAAATCCGCTTTGTGAGTTTTTCCGCGCCACGCTCTTAAAGTCTAAACTTTCCATCTTGATATTCCTAGTTCATTGTAAAGACATAAGATGCGGCACTTAAAAACAGTGTTTCAAATTGGGATTCCCCTCCTTCTCGCTTGTCTGGCCGGATGGGCTTCGTTCTGGACGGACTCCGAGATGTGGGCGGCGTCCGCGAGCCAATGGTGGCTGCGCGGTTCGCCGTACTACGACTTCAGTCTAAAGCCCCTTTTTCACGCGTTACTCTACCTGAACTACACGGTGGCGCGCGCCCTTGACGTGCATCCCATGCTGACCGCGCGCGCCTTTTTCGCGGGCAACGCGATTCTTTGCGTGCTTCTGGTGTTCCGCATCCTGCGGGCGCGCGGATTGCCGCCGGCTCTAGTGACGCTCGCGGTCCTGACGCTGATCGGAAATTCGTTTTTCATCAAACGCTTCGCTCAGGTGCGCTCGGATCTGCTGGTGACGACGCTGCTGTTGCTGCTCTTCGATTTCACCACCCGTCCGTTTTGGGAGACGCGCAAAGCGTGGGAGCGCGTCTTGCTGGCGCTGGCGCTCTCGGGCCTGGGCGTCGCGATCACGCCGAAATCGCTCCCGCTCTTCGCTCTCTGGTGCGCGCTCTTTTTGTACCGGGATTTTCGCGGGCCCCGCGGCCGCCGGGTCTTCATCGGTATCGGCGCGTTCTTCCTGGGCGCCGCGATTTTGAACTGGCGCGCGCTCGTAATATTGCTGAATTCATTTCCGGAACGCTTGATGGGCGCGGGCTACTTTGAGCCGGTTCGCTTGATCCATCTCGTGCGTTGGTGGATCGAAAATCCGCCCCTGATCGCGCTGCTGGGCTTGACGATCTGGGCTTTGCCGCGCCGGCATCGATGGCAGGAATGGGAGGAGCGCACGCTCTGGTTCGCCTGCGCCGTCCTGGTCTTCATTTTAGTTTATCCCGATCGCTTGCCCTTCTTCCTGGCTTCGCTTCTTCCGTTCCTGGTTCTTCCATGCGCGTTCCTCCTGCAAAAGATCTCGACTCCCCCGTGGCTGCGCCGTTCGGTGATCGCGTTCAGTTTGTTCAATCTCGTCTTCTGGGGCGCGTTTTTGTTTCTGCGTCACGACTACCGGCCGCAAGCCCGGCGCTCGGCTTGGGCGATGAAGACGTTCGGCGAAAATCCCGCGCTCACCATCTACGATCCGGTGGGCGTCATTCCCTTAAGCGCGGCCCAGAATTGGTTCGTGGGCCCGGCCGAAAAAGGCAATGCCTTCGCCCTCGAAAACTTTTTGCGGAATCGCGTCGACGTGCTGCTTTACGCCGACAAGATGGCGATTCTCGAACCAAGGCTCTCGCAGATCTTGCGCGAGCAGTATTGGCCCGACGGCGCGGGACTGTTTTTCCGCGCGCCGCGGATCCCGTCCCGCATCGTCGCCGACGCCCAGTTGAAACCCGGCGAGTTGCGCGACTGGCTCAAAACGGAGTTCCAGCGCTTCTTCGATCATCCCGATGTGCCGCTTTACTTCGTGGTGCGCAGTCCGGAAG
>DAISHW010000372.1:0-1551 GCA_036822295.1 Bdellovibrionales bacterium
TTCCCTACTGCTGCCTCCCGTAGGAGTCTGGGCCGTGTCTCAGTCCCAGTGTGGGTGGCCGTCCTCTCAGACCACCTATCGATCGTCGCCTTGGTGAGCCATTACCTCACCAACTAGCTAATCGAGCGCAGACTCATCTTATGGCGACCGAAGCCTTTAACCCCTAGGACCGAAGCCCCTGTGGTCTTATGCGGTATTAGCCAATCTTTCGACTGGTTATTCCCCACCTTAAGGAAGATTATCCACGCGTTACTCACCCGTACGCCACTAGTACAATCCCCGAAGGGACTTCCTCGTTCGACTTGCATGTATTAGGCACGCCGCCAGCGTTTGTTCTGAGCCAGAATCAAACTCTTCAATTAAAATCTTTAAGAGTCTTGGTTCGCGTGAGCGAACTTTTGACATCAAAGCTTTCAAAAAACAGAGCTTCATCTAGCGTCTATATTCATTGTTATTTGAGTACAGTCGCTATCAAAGCATTTTAAATTGACCCACCAGTTTGAGAATCAGGTGTTCGCTTGCGCGAGCGCCCGATATCTAGCTGGATGGGACCCAAAAACATAATGATAGCTAGCTATTTAGTTTTCAAAGAGCAAAAGTGAGAATCAAGGGTTCTATTTCAGGTGATGGTTGCGGTCAATGCTTTCTCAAAAAATTTTTGTTTTTTGATTCGGAGCGCGAAGCCCCGATTCATTGTCAGGCCGTGAAGCCCGAAATCCAGTACCTAAGCCAGAAGACGCAATATGCACGAACGAAACCCGGCGTGCAAGCCCTGATCAAAACTTTTTTCGAGATTCTTGCGGTGGTTTTCTAAGAAATTTTCAAGAGTTGGCGGAAAAAGAAGCAGACGTCGCCAACGAATTTTAGAGAGGGTTTGGTGGAGGCAACAGGGATCGAACCTGCGACCTTCTGAATGCAAATCAGATGCTCTCCCAACTGAGCTATGCCCCCAAACCAATGTGGCAAGGGCATAAAATGGCTTAGTGGCGGCGGCCGGTCAAGACGATTTAATTATGCGCTGGCTTTGGTTTGACGAGTCAAACCCTGCATCCACAGACGTTCGGGCGTGATGTCGAAGCCCACCGCTTCGGCGCCGCGAAGAACGGAATCGAAAACCTTTTTGAGGACATCGAGCTCTTCAGGCTGCGAAGGGTTGGAGGAGATTGAGTCTTCAATCGCCTCGACCACCGAGAGAAGATCCGGAGTCGTGACGACTTTCGGAAGCTTGGTGAGATCGAGACCGCGGCTCGGAGCCGGCTTGAAACCGATCAGATTTTGCGTGAGAAGGATCTTTTTGCCGGACAGGAAGTTCACTTGCAGGAAGCCCTGGCCGTCGGCATCGATGCGGGCGATGACCTCTTCGAGATCTTGAGTGGCGAGCGTGATGTTCTTGCCGTCGGCCGATTGGTGGATTTGGACGAAGCCGTTGTCGAGGCCTCTGGACCGAAGCCCCGCGCTCTTGGTCACGAACTCCTGAATCTGGAGCATTTGTTCTGTTTTGTTTGTCGTTTCAGGACCCTGACTCAAGTTTCCCCCATGAGAAATCTCTCA
>DAISHW010000372.1:1561-2698 GCA_036822295.1 Bdellovibrionales bacterium
GTATTGTCCTGTATCAAACGGATGCGGAACGCGCGAGCAGGATCACTTCGAGACAACATTCCCGAGATAGTGATCAGCTCTTTGACGAAAGGTCGCGCCCGACCGAGTTCGCTTCCGATTTTTTTGAGAGGTGATTTGTGCTGATCAGTCGTTGGCAAGCCCCCATGCTCCCCACCCGCCAGCAGATGGCGTTGATGCTTGAAGCGGAAGGCCTGGAGCCGCAAGAAGAGATTTTCCCTCCAGGCGCGAACGTGGGAGATCATCGCCATCCGTTCGACGAGGTGCGCATCGTGGTTTCCGGGCAACTGCGCCTGGACGTGGCGGGCAACCGGCTGTTGTTGCCCCCGGGCGACCCCATTTTGATCCCGGCCAACACCCGCCACTCGAAGCAAGCCGATGGCGAAGAGCCTTGCATTTGCCTGTATGCGATGAAAGCCGACTAGTCCGCCGGTTTTTTGCCTTTCATCCAATCCAGATATTGTTTGGCGGATTTTTCGAAGCCGCGATCGACGGGTTCGTAGAACTTTTCGTCTTTGAGTTCTTCGGGCAAAAACTGCATGTTTTGCCAGCCGGTCACGCCGTCATGCGCGTAACGGTAGCCCTCTCCGTACCCTAGATTCTTGGCGAGTTTGGTGCGCGCCGACCGAAGTGCGAGCGGAATCGGCAGGGTCCCGGTTTTCTCGACCGCGCCTTCGGCTTTTCTAAGGGCCATGTAAGAGGCGTTCGATTTGGGCACGCTGGCTAGATACGTCGTCACTTGCGCGAGACTGATCGCGGCCTCGGGCATGCCGACGAGCTCGACGGCTTGCAGGCCCGCGACCGCGACGCTAAGCCCGCGCGGATCGGCGTTGCCGATATCTTCACTGGCCAGGATCACGAGTCGGCGCGCGATGAAGACGGGATCTTCACCGCCTTTGAGCATGCGCGCCAGGTAGTAAACGGCGGCGTCGGGGTCGCTCCCCCTGACGCTTTTGATGAAGGCGGAAATCGTGTCGTAATGCTCGTCGCTTTTTTTGTCGTAGCGCAGCCCCGGGCGCTGCAGGATCTCGGCGATTTGTTCGGGGACGAGCGCCCCCTGGTTCGCGTGCGTGGCCAGCGTTTCGAGCGCGGTCAGCATTTTACGGGCGTCGCCGTCGG
>DAISHW010000373.1:0-2688 GCA_036822295.1 Bdellovibrionales bacterium
CAGCGTGTGACCTTCAAGCGGCAATGCGAAGCCTTTTTCAAAAACTGGCCGAAACAAGACTACAGCGCCGACATCCACAGCATTTTCGCCGAGTGGAAGCGGTTTCCCGAGACCACTTCGCTCTTCTTGCGTACGTGCAACACGATTCACCTCACCAAATACGTGAAGCCCGAAAACGTGGTGCGCGCGCGGCGTGACTTAAGCTTCGCGCACCTCTCGAACCTGCTCGGCAATTTCGAACTCCTCGAGGCCGGCGCGTTTTTACGAGAGGAAATTCGTCTTTACGCGAAGATCTTTACCACTCCCGACCCCAAACTTCCGCCGAGCCCCTACTCCATCTTGACGGGTTACGCATCGACCGAGTCCGAACTCGATCTGGCCATCACCATGCAGACCGACAAAGCCTACGGGCAAATCGTCGGCGCCATGTCGGGGCTCGCGATCGGCTTACGTGGCTCGGTATGGTTTCTAAAGCTCGGGAAATTCGGTTCAAAGACGCTTGGCTTCACCCTTCCCGGTCTCGCCGCCACTGTTTTGGCCTGGGGTTCGGGCGAGATTGTGGAAACCGGCGCCTGGTACGTGACCGAGCGCGATTTGATTTCGCACCTCCACCGCGTGACCGAAAAACTCGTGGCCCACGCTCCCGACACGCCGCCGGATTTCCTGCTCGACGAATATTTCTCGGCGGTCAAACGTCTTGGCTATTTCTATTCGTACGAGCTCTTCCTTGCCGAAGACGGCGACTCGGGCGCCATGGCCACGGCCAACTCGTCTTGCGCGCAACAGATCGATACCTATTTCCGCAGCTGCCAATCGCCCGAGCTCGAGTTGGCCCTGGCCCGTCAGTTCGCCAAGCATCAGTCCTGTAAGGACGCCGCTACCCAATGGATCGGCGCCGGTCTGTTCTTAAAGAAAGTCTTCCCGAAGAGCGAGATCGCCTTGGAAGTCGCCGACCGCCTGATCGGCAAAGCCCAGTATGCCCATATGGGCTACCAGGCCACGCGGATGGCCAAGGCCAATCCCCCGATCTGTCAGGCCATCGATATGAGCCTTGGCCTCGGCACCGGGATGGGCATGATGATGGAGTGCCGGGACCGCATAAGTGGTGAGGTCAGCCGCTCCTATTCGCTCTAGTGCCGAAAATCGCGGCAACCGCGAAATTTGTCGCGGTTCGCTCGCGGAAAACGACCTAAGAGCGAAGGAAACCACTCGAGATGACTCAAGAAGTTGGCAAGAGGAATGCAAAAGGACCGGCATAGGAAATGAGAGATAAATTCACTATCGGAAGCTGGATCGAACGACCCTGAACACGGTAGGGAAAAGTTTATATAGGTATTGAAAACTATTTAACAATTTTGATTTGATCGCCGGCGTCAAATAGGTCAAAACTGACGACCTAAATCAGATCGATAATCGAGTGCACGCATTCTCAAAAAAATGCGGGACCGAAAAGAGGAAGGGTAAAGAATATGAACGCATTCATGAAAATCGCAGCCTCCGTAGTGGCAGGCCTGATGATTCAATCGTCTGCATTCGCCGCCGGCGGAGCAGTGGTTTTGGAAGAGGCCGTCTTCAGCAAAGTCATGAAGAACTCGGCGGTCCAAACGCTTTTGGCTAAACGTATCGGTTTCACGGGCCGCTCGGCTTCGGAACTGAACAAAGCTCTCGCATCCTTCCCGAATCAACAATTGGCCGCTTCGTTGGTCGCTTCGTTGATCGAATTCGACAAAAACGCCGGAACGCTTTCGGGCGCTGAGCAAAAAGGCATCGCGGACGTCGCGTTCTTGCAAGCCAACGGCACCGCCAAAGAACTCAAAGATGTGACGGTCACCGCCGTTCGCAACTCGTTCACCCAAAAAGCAAGCTGCGATCGCGAACTGACGATCAAGGAATACGCCGGCAGCGAGCTGAATGTCGGCGACGTTGAAGCCGGTTACACGAAATCGGCCAACGGCGTGTACATGACGGACACCGAGTGCGCGGGCGCGGATCAAACGGGAGAACTCAAGTCGACCAAAAAGTATCCGGCTAAAGCCAAGGCCGTATTGCTTTCGGCTATCCGCAAAGTTCAAACGATGGGTATGACCTTCGCTCAAGCTTTGCCGGTCGCACAAAAAGAGAACGGCGCCAAAGTTTGCACCGCCACCGAGTGCGTGGAAGCCACGAAGTCGCTCGTCGACAAGTGCAAAGTGGCCGTTATGCCCACGGCCCTCAAAGGCATCTAATCCGTTAAACGGTTTTTCAATACCTTCCAAAAAGGACGCTTTTCAAAGCGTCCTTTTTTATTTTGGGGACTCGCGGGAGCTTAGCGATGACCGGCCAGATAGGCCGCGCCCAGAATGCCGGCGTCGTCTTGCAGGCGCGAGACTTTCACCTTCGGCAATAGATCAATGCCTTCGCGGTAACGCTCCATCAGCGTCGGTAGCGTCTTTTCGGTATCCGGTAAAAACAGGGCCGAGGCATGCGAGAAACCGCCGGATAAAACCACCACCTCGGGGGCGAACGACACGCATAAAGAGCGGATGGCCTGGGCGAGATCGCGGCCGTATTCGCGAAAGCTGGCCTGGATGGGCACGTCGCCCTCTTTGGCCATCGCGACGAATTCGCGGCCGGTCAGGCTCCGGCCGACCCGCGCGCGCATGCGTTTGGCGAAGAGAGTGCCGCCTAAAAAGGCCTCGATGCACCCAT
>DAISHW010000374.1:0-2662 GCA_036822295.1 Bdellovibrionales bacterium
CTGCGCTTGTACGAATACGAAAATCTGTGGGTCGATATATGCGATTGACCTGGACCCGCCGCTACCCGTTTCAATCCGTGCATAGCTTGACCGTAGGGCCCCAGCGCGAACTCAGGCACGGCCATCAATACTATTTGGAAGTTTCGTTCGAGGGCCGCGACATCGATGCCGTCGATCAAGTGGTGAGCCGCGAGATTTTAGACGGGATAGATCGTCAAGAACTTGATCTGTCCCCCTCACCGACGTGCGAGGTGCTGGTGAACTTCATTGCCGAGCGCCTGCGGGCCTCGACCATCGGCAAGCGGGTGCGCGGGGTGGCTTTACAGGAAACCGCGAAGAATCGTTTTGTCGCGCCGGGATCCGAATATGGTTGAGCGTTTGAGCAAGGTGATGGCGAATCGCGGGCTGTGCTCGCGGCGCGAAGCCGACGATCTGATCGCGCGCGGACTGGTCAAAGTCGACGGCGTCCTGGTCGATCAACTCGGCACCAAAGTGTCGCCCGACGTGAAGATCGAAATTCTCGAGCGCGGCGCGAAGACCCTGAACGACAAAGTCACGATCTTGATCAATAAACCGAAAGGCTACGTTTCCGGCCAACCCGAAGACGGCTACCGCGCGGCCGTGGAGCTCGTGACGGCCGAGAATCAGGAACCGCCGTCGGGTGGCTTGCGCTTTCAGGGCTTGAAGCATCTGCGGGGACTCGCGCCGGCGGGCCGACTCGACATCGATTCGCAAGGCTTGTTGGTGCTGACCCAAGACGGCGTCACCGCTAAAAAATTAGTCGGCGAGAATTCCGAAACTGAGAAGGAATATATTGTTCGTGTCGAAGGAAGTTTGAGTGATTTTGACTTAAAAAGATTATGTAACGGCTCTTTGGTCATCGAAGGCCGTAAACTCAGACCCGCGCAGGTCGAATGGATCAACGAAGACCAGTTGCGTTTTGTTTTGAAGGAAGGGATGAAACGCCAGATTCGCAAGATGTGTGAAGCCGTGGGCTTGAAAGTCTTGGGGCTGAAACGTGTCCGCATCGGCCGCGTGACCCTCGGCAAATTGCCCGAAGGTCGTTGGCGTTTTTTAAACCGCGACGAAGAGTTTTAGCGTTCCTTTGGCTTGGATTGATGGATCGGCTCCGATTTAAACCAACGGCCGCGGAACTCTTCAAGCACTTCGATTTCGTTGTATAAAAATCCCGCTCCGATACGGATCTCGGCGCTGATCGGCTCCAGGCGGCGCGGAATGCGGGTGAATAGCCGGTTCAAGCGCTCGCGCATATCCTCTGCCGGATCCGCTCCCGCTAAAAGCTCGTGGTACCAGCGACTGCCGAACCGTACGTGCTTCACCTCGTCGCGCCGGATAACCGAGACCGCGTGCACGGCCACCGAGTTCGGCACGCCCGAAAGGCGCCTTAAGATCTTGTCCGAAGCATCAAGACCCGAGCCTTCCAGGTAGCGGTGCACCACCAAGATGCGGTCCAGCAGCGAATCGTCAGCGGCCGCCGACATCCATAGCATGTCGTGGGTCGCGTAAGTGCCCCAAGGTCTTTCGAGATCGTCCAGGCCCTTCAGGCACAAACTCAAGTGCGACGCCTCTTCGCGCGTGATCTCGGCCAGCTGCTCGCGGAACGCGCGGGGCGCTTCGGGAAACTCGGTGAGAGTGCGGAGGCCGAGTTCTATGGCCTGAAGCTCGATGCTGGCCAGATCGTGGAGCAGCCGGGCTTGGCCCTCGACGGTCGATAAACCCACTTTGGGCGGCAGATCTTTGGGGTTAAGGATTTGCACATCCCGTCCAGGATGCTCTGGAATTTCTTGCGAGCCGCCCTTGAGTAAGTCCTCGAGGATTGCATCGAGCGCCCGGAGTTTTCGGCGCACGTCGGTCTCGATCAGCACTTGCGTTTTCAAGGGGTTCGCTGCAATCATTTGGGTCTTATCTATCAGGTGGCGAATCATGGGTAAAGGCTGGAAAAAAGCAGGGAAACTGGAAGCCGCGGCCAAAAAAGGCGCGGTGTTCACGAAGCTCGCGCGCGAGATCGCGGTGGCCGCGAAGATGGGCGGCGGAGATCCCGCCAGCAATTCGCGTTTGAAGCTTGCGATCGATGCAGCGAAAGAAGCTTCGGTGCCGAAAGACACGATTGAACGCGCGATCAAAAAAGGCACGGGCCAGCTCGAGGACGGGGCGCAAATCGAAGAGATCGTTTACGAGGGCTACGGTCCGCATGGCGTCGGCATCATCGTCGAATGCCAGACCGACAATCGCACGCGCACGGTTTCCGAAATGCGCAACATCTTTAAGAGCAACGGCGGGAATCTCGGCGAAAGCGGCGCCGTCGCGTGGATGTTCGAGCGCGTCTCGATGATCCAAGGCAAGAACGCGAAGGTCCGCGATCCAGAAGAAGAGGCCATCGAGGCCGGCGCCAACGAAGTCGAAAAAGAAGACGACGCCAGCTACACGTTCTACGGCGCGCCTTCGGATCTTGACGCCATCCGTACGGCGCTGTCCGGCCGCGGCTGGGAGATCACCGTCGCCGAGCTGTCATTCAAAGCCAAGGACACCACCAAGATCGACCAGGCCCAGCGCGCCGAAGTCTTGGAGCTGCTCGAAGCCATCGACGACAACGACGATTCGCACAGGGTCTACGCCACGATCGAATGAACGACACTTCTTA
>DAISHW010000375.1:0-2658 GCA_036822295.1 Bdellovibrionales bacterium
CCAGAATCGCCGCGCGCGCGGCGTATAGAAGTCTGGTCATGGACCACTGCACCGCCATGGGCCCGCGAATGCCCGCGGCTCTGGGTTCGCCGGTCAGATGGTCGATCGCGTCTTCTTGCGAAAGGGGCCAAAGCCGCCCCGGCGAAGTCGATGCGCCAAGAATCGCGCGCAAAGTGAACCGCGTCCAGCCGACGCGCTCGCGAGTCGCGTCGAGCAATGCCGGATCGAGCGCGCCCAAAGCGGGATAAGCGATCGCTTCCAGCCGCGCCGCGAACTCATCCATCTTGCGAATGAATACATGCGGGCGCATTTCAAAGCGGAGCTGTCGTTGCTTTTCTTCAAGCATGGCGCGCATCAACGCCAGCAAGGCCTGACCGTTCGCGCCGCGCTGAAGTACCAGCGTCCGCACGCGCAACGTGCCGCCCACGATTTTAGTGACGCGTCCGTAGCGGATCTTCCGGACTTTCAGATCGTCCGCTAAAAGCGCCAGCAGCTCGCCCGTCCCCGCCAGCCGATCGAACTTCGCGATCAGTTCCTCTGGCAAGGCGCCCACGACCGGCAGCCGCTCCTGGCTGACCGCCTGTTCATAAATCAGATGGGAAATACAGGTGGCGGAGGAGGCCGCCACCGGAGATGAAACAAAGGCGCCGAAAACCGGCGCCAAAATCAAAAGCAGCTTAGAAAAGCTGCCAGCCTTCGTCTTCATTGTCACCGAAGGTTTCGAAGTACATGCCTTTGAATTTCAGATCCGCCGGTTTCAAGCCGTTGATCTTGCGCGGAGTCGCGCCGACGATCCAAACGTTGCAGGTGAACGGGTTGATCGCGTTGTCGCATTTCTGCAGTTGTGTGTAGACCTCGAGACCGAGCGAGCGCACCGTGTTCGTAAGGGCGAACTTCGCCTGCAAACCTTGGTACACGCCCGTGATGTCGGCCAGGCTCACCGCGTTGGCCTTCTCGCGGATCAGGATCAGGCGCACTTTCATGCCCAGGATCGTGGCGTTGCCGCCGTTCAGATTTTTGATCTCGCGACCCGCGCCGACCGCGCCGCTGACCGTGAAGAACGGCGACACGCGGAACGCTTTCTGCGCGTGCACGTTGCGCACGAAGTAGCCGATCGCGCCGAGCTCCCCGCCGCCGACCGCGCCGAAGACGCCGGTGGGAGCGAAGGGCTTCACCGCGTCCGACGAGCCGCTGATCATCACGCCGATGAATTGCGTTTGACCGGCCATCCGCTCGATCTCACGGATCAGTTGATCGATGCCCTGGCGCTGTTCTTGCGCTTCCTTCATCAGCTTTTCGGCCGCGATGTTCTTCTCTTCTTGGGTTTTATTTTGGTTGGCGAAAATCTGCGCGCGCATCTCCTCGATGACCGCGTTGTAGGCGCCGCGAATGCCGTTGGCGTCGACCGGAACCGGCGTCGCCTCTTGCGCGAACGCGCTAGTGACGTTTAAAGCTGCCGCAATGATGAGCACTTTCTGAAAGAAAGACCCCATTTTTTCCTCCCTTAGGTACGTTCCCGTGAAACGTGGTTTGTATTGTTGAACCAGCGTTTAGCAACATGCACGCCACGCGCGCTGGAAGGTGCTCAGGGAGGTTTCAACGAGTCTTTCTAAAATTCATCAGCGGTTCCAATTCAGAACCGAACTCTTCAATCCACCGCGATATTGTCGCAGGTAGCCACGACGTACCCGCTTTTGTAAATTTCATAACGAACTTCGCTCTCGGTGCGCCGACTGATCGAAAGGTCCGTCGTGTTCCCGCTCACGGTCGTGATCAGCGTTCCGTCGTCGTAGCAACGGATCTGCGTCACGCGCGAGTGCGGCACACGCAACTCGTCCGCGAAGCCCATTGTCGGAACCGCCAGCATGGCTGAAATAAGAAGTCGCATGTAAATCCCCCTTGTTGAAGAAGCGATAACACACCAAGGGATGGTCCGCCAAAATCAGTCGGGCTTTGAATTTTTTTGAAACTGCACGGCGATCTCGGCTTCGTGATCGGTCAGCCATTTTTTGGCGCGCTTGTAGTCGGGGAAGTAACTCCCGACCAGGTTCCAGAAGCGCTCGGAATGATCCAGGTGTCTCAAATGCGCCAGTTCGTGGATGATCACGTAGTCGATCACGTCCGAAGGCGCGCTCATCAGTTTCCAGTTGAGCGAAATCTTGCCGTCCCAGGTGCAGCTGCCCCAGCGCGAAGTCTGGCCCCTTACGGTCACCGAAGAATACGCCAGGCCCATGCGCAGGGAATGGGCGCGCGCCCGCTCTTCGAGCTGCCTTTTGCCGAGCTTTTTAAAATGGCGAAACAAGGCCTGTTTGCGCTCTTGGACCGTCGAGGTGATCGGCGCGATCATTTCCAGCTCCCCCGCCTGCGCTTCGACGCGGATTTTCGGCGACCAACTCCAGATCAATTGCAAAGGCAGCCTTTCGCCGAAATACAAGAACGGCTCGCCGCTCTCGTAAATTTTGGCGGGATACGCGCGATGGTGATCTTGGATCCGCTGACGGCCGTCGAGAATGAATTTCGCGCTTTCCAGAATGAAGGCGCGCAGGTCGGCCTGGGTCACGTGCCGCGCGCAGGTGATCCGGAGCTTTCCGTCGGGCAGCACGCGCAGGCGCATGTAGCGCTGGCGCGGACACCTAAGGATTCACACCTGGTCGTTCC
>DAISHW010000376.1:0-2657 GCA_036822295.1 Bdellovibrionales bacterium
CGATCGGATGCGCCATTTTGTCCTTTGTCGGCGCGGGACTCCTGGGTTTCGCCCACACATTGCCGCAGGTGAACTTGTACACTCACGGGACGTTGGTGACGGCGATGCACGGCCACTTAGCTTTCTGGGGGGCCTATGCGATGTTGGTCCTGGGAATCATCACGTACACCATGCCGATAATGACCGGGCGTAAACTGCAGCACACGCACATGAACAGCGTGGCGTTTTGGGCCTCGAATATCGGCATGGTTTCGATGACGTGCGCCTTCGCGGTGGCGGGCATCACGCAAGTTTATCTGGAGCGCAAAGTCGGTCTTGATTTCCTGAACGTGCAAAAAGAGATCGAAGTGCATTTCGCCGGACTGCTTCTGGCGGCTTCACTCTTCACCATCGGTATCATCGCCTTTATCTGGAATTTCGTGCGGTTCGGAAGACCTGTTTGGCAGGAGTCATCGGTTAGATAATGGCTTTGTATTATCGTCCGGTCGCGGACGAAGTTCAGATATTCGAATTGTGTTACGCGAACAGCCTGCCGCTTCTGATCAAAGGGCCGACCGGCTGCGGAAAATCGCAGCTCGTGGCCCACATGGCGGAAAAACTCGGCCGCCCCTTGGTGAAAGTGGCCTGTAACGAGGACACCACCGCGGCCGATTTGCTGGGTAGATACCTTATCAAAGGCATGGAAACCGTTTGGCAGGACGGCCCCGTGACCAAGGCCGTGAAAGAGGGCGCGCTTCTTTATTTGGACGAAATCGCCGAGGCCCGAGAGGATGTGATCGTCGCGCTTCATCCGCTGACCGATCATCGCCGGGAGCTCTATTTGGATCGCCTGAATGAGACTTTGGCGGCGCCAAAAGAATTCATGTGTGTCGCGTCCTTCAATCCCGGCTATCAGCGCGGGCTGAAAGAGCTCAAACCCTCGACCAGACAGAGATTCGTGACCGTTCTTATGAACTATCCGACCGCCGCGATCGAGGTCGAAATCTTGGCCGAGCTGACGAAAATCGAGATGGAATCCGCGCGCCGGCTCGTGCAGTTGGCGGGGAAGGTGCGCGGGCAACCGCAATTGGGGCTCCGCGAGACCGTTTCGACCCGGCTTTTGGTTCATACCGCCCGGTTGATTCAAGCGGGACTGCCGCCGCGCAAAGCGGCGCGAGTGGGAATCGCTGAATCGTTGACGGATGAGCCGAAGACCGCCGAGGCTCTCCAAGACCTCATCAACCTGCATTTCTAATATGGACATCGGCGAGAAAATATTCGGCCGGATTTCGGGGTGGTGGAAAAGCCGTCAAACGGTCAGGATCGTTCAGTCGACCGTCGGGCTTGAATCGGAACTCGCGGCGGTTCATCTTTTTTCCCAAGCCACTCCGAAGGGAGCCCTGATATTGAGCGGTGGGGCCATGGCCAGCGTGTCGCCAGAGATCATTCGGCTGCCCGCTTACACCCAACAGTTCGACGACTTCGACGCGAACCGTTTCTTGCTTTTGCATAAAGCGCTGGCGGCGGGCGCCGTCTTGGATTTGTGTCTGCGCTATCCGGAAGCCGCGGATACGGCTTGGTCGAAAGCGCTGGCGGTTCACCTTGCGCGAAAAACGCTGCGGGCTAAAATCATAGAGGACTTTCCGGCCTATCCCGCCTGGGCGGAGCGGGGATTCTCGGATTTTAAGAAACTCCTTTTCAAAGGGAGACTCGAGCGCGAAGACCGCGCGTGGCTGACGTTGCTCGAGCAGATCGACTTGAACGGCGATTCTTTGAAGAATTTTGAGGCCGCTAAGGCCCGGGTGGCCGCTCAGGGCCGGACTCTACTGAACGCGATCACGCGGATGCCGGTCTATGCGCTCGCGCCCTGGTGCGAGCTCATGCACGATTCGCCGGTCGCCGGAAAAGCGGGAGCCCGCGCGCGCGGACTGCAGAATTCGAAGCCTAAAACAGAGGTGAACAACCCCGGCGCGTCCCACGCCGAATACGTTGAAATGGACGATAAGATCAAAGAGGACAGCCCGATCAGCCACTCCTTTGAAAAGCTCGAAACCGCCGACGAATACACGGGCGGTTACCGCGCGGCCGACGGCTCCGATCAAATGACCGAACACCGCCAGGCGTTGGAAGAACTGCGGCTGGACAAAGTCACCCGGGACGGAGAGGCCGCGGCCTCTCAATACTCGGCCGATCTTTCCGGCAATTTCCAGTCTGAAGAGGCGGCGGCAGAAGGCGCTCATCACGGGAATTATATCTGGCTGCCCGAGTGGGACTATCGCCAGCGCGCGCTCAAAGAGCGTTTTTGCCGGCTGTACACCGAGTCCGTCAAGGGGGACGGGGCGGGTGAGGCTTGGTTGCAGCGGCTCAAAGAAAAACATCGCGAGGAGATCGCCGTTTGGGAATCCAAGTTTTGGAGCTTGTCGAACAAGCGATGCTGGAAAGACCGGCAATTGGACGGCTCCGATTTCTCGATCGACGCCGTTATCCGTTATTTTTCCGACTTGAGGCATGGAGGATTTTCGGACCCCAGGCTCTTCACGCGTACGGTCCTTCGCGAACGGGACTTGGCGGTTTTACTCCTGATCGATCAAAGCTTGTCCACGGATTCTTGGGTCGCGGACAAACGGATCTTGGACGTCGAGTTGGATTCCGTGGGCTTGGGGGGGGCGTTAATGGGG
>DAISHW010000377.1:0-2622 GCA_036822295.1 Bdellovibrionales bacterium
GTCTATAAGACCAAAGACCGGGGAATGGCTTTGCAAAGCCAGGGGTGGCGCACGTACTTGTCGCCGCTCGGTGAGGTGTCGCTGCCTTTGTTCCAGAAGATCTCGGCGCTTCCCGCGCATGAGATGCAAACGCTCAATCAAAAAACAGGCCGCGACGCGAACGAGTTGAAAGACTATTTCACGCGCCGCTACTCGGTGGATTTGTCCGACGCCGCGGCCGTCGAAATTTTGCGTGAGATGTACGCCGATTCGAATGTCGAGTTCGCGTACTTCGAGCCGCGTTTTGAAGACGCCGTTTGGCAAAAGCCATCGGGCGTCGCGCCGGTCATTTCGAGTCAAGCCGGTGGGCTCGAGAACTTCGAATCGCGTCAGTTCCATTTGAATCCGGCGCCCGAAGGCGTCGATGCGCGCTACGGTTGGACGATTCCCGGCGGCACGGGCCAAGGGATTCGCATCATCGACGTCGAAACCGGCTGGTTCACCCATCACTTGGAGTTCGGCGCCGCGTTTTACGACAATGGTAAAAACGGCCAGCGCGACCACGGCACCGCCGTATGGGGCGCGGTCGCGGCCAAGAACGACGGTCGCGGCATCGTCGGCATTGCTTACGACGTGGCCTGGGGCATCGCCGGTAACGGCGCGGACGCCGGTTTGGACAACTACGCCACGGCGATCGCGGCGGTCATCGAGAATGCCGTGTTGAATCTTTAAGCCGGCGATATGCCGATCATCGAGCAGCACGCGCAGCTCGTCGACGGCTACGGGCCGATCGAATACTTCGAGCCCGTGTTCAAAATCCTGCAGCTCGCGACCGCCAAGGGCATTCACTGCGTGGCGGCCGGCGGAAACGGGGGGGAGAACTTGGACCACCCGAAGTTCCAGGGCGCATTCGATATCTCGAAGCGCGATTCAGGTTGCATGCTCGTGGGCGCGGCGGAACCGCCGACCGGTTCTCAAGCGCGTGAGCGCTCGTACTTCTCGTCGTACGGCGCGCGCATCGATGCCTATGGCTACGGGAACGGCGTCGTGACCAGCGGTTACGGCGATATGTTCAGCGGTGAGATCGACGGCAAACTGGCTTCGTACACGGCGGATTTCTCGGGCACTTCGAGCGCGACCCCGATCGTGGCCGGCGCGGTGGCGAGCGTGCTGGGCATGGCGAAAGCCAAAGGCGTGGTGATCACGCCGGCGCAAATGCGCGAAGCCTTGCGCGCGACCGGGACTCCGCAAGGCGGCGCGGCCACCGAGCGTATTGGCAATCTGCCGGATCTGCGTCAGCTCGTGACACGCTTCTTCGGTCCGCAGCTCTAGAGAATCACAATTCCGGGTTCCATTTCTCGTAGTCCTTGGGGGGACCCGGAAGCAGCGTGAATTTGGCGGCGGCTTTGGCGATCTCGCCGGGTTTGTCCGGCGTGAAGAGTTCGACTCCGCCGCGCAATACCGAGTCCAGCGAGTTGACCTTGATCTCGCTGTTGAACAATCCCAACTTGGCTTGAACGGCCACCTTGCGCCAAAACACCGTGTTGGTGCGAATCAGTTTTACATAACGATTCTCTATATTGATTTGAATCAGTATCGTCTGCGCGGTCTTCGACAGCGTGGTCTTGGTGATCGAGCCGATCTGAAGCCCGCGGAAGGTGACGGCGTCACCCGGATTCACCGAGCCGAGGTCGCGGGTTTCCAGAATGTAGGAACTCGTGTCTTCAAGGGGATCGCTGGCGCCGGCGCCGACGCTGCCTTTGAACTCCGTTTTCGGTTCGCCGTCGGGCGGACCCGGTTGGACCGCGATGTACGTGCCCTCGAAAATCGTTTCCAACCCGCTGACGCCTTGGAAGCCGACTTTAGGCTCGACGACCCAGAAGCGTGAACCCGCGACGGCCAGGTGATTCGATTCGCGCAAGAGCGTGATGTGGGCGATCACGCTGCGATTGTCCTCGGCCAGCGTGATGTTCTCGACCGAGCCGACCGTGACGCCGCGGAAACGCACCTTGGTTTTTTGCGGCGTCAGCGACGAGGCGTCGTCGAACTCGATTCGAATCTGCGGTCCGCGTTTTTGGTAGTAGTCGTAAAAAAGATAGCCGCAGATCGCGAGCGCGAAAACCGGAAAGAGTCCGATGGCCCAACTGGCTTTGATGCGTTGGAAATGTTCAATTTTTTTCTTCATCGTGATTTTCCCAAATGAGTTGAGGGTCGAAGTAAGCGCTCGAGAGCATCGTGAAGATCACCACCAACAGGAACATCAGGGCGCCCGGTTCGGGACGCACGGTGGTCCATGGGCCGAGCTTCATGATCGCGACGAGCACGGCGAGCAAAAAGATGTCGAGCATGGACCAGCGGCCGATCGCCTCGACCGCGTGATACATGTAGGTCTTGGATCTGGCGTGTTTGCCGTTGCCCGCCGTCGCGCCCAAGTAGAATAAGATGACCAGCTTCACCGCCGGAATCAGGATGCTGGCCAAGAAAACGACGATGGCGATGAAGAACGAGCCCTTTTCGACCAGCGTCAGGATGCCTTGCCAGATCGTCGAGCTGTTGCGACTGCCGTAGAGCTCGATGGTCATGAAGGGGAAAAGATTCGCCGGTACGTATAAAATCAGGGCGGTGAGCGCGAAAGCCAGCGAC
>DAISHW010000378.1:0-2605 GCA_036822295.1 Bdellovibrionales bacterium
GGGGACTTGTCGCACGACTTAGCGCACGAGTACGTCAGGAACCGCCTAGCGCAGTACGGCTTTCGGGTGAAGGCGATACCGAGTGCCGACTCCATGCCCGTCCGAAAGGACCAAACGGTTCATGGCCTCTGAGTAATTGCCGTTTGGACGGCCAAAGGCGTCCCGTAAGCCGCGATGATTAGATCCGACTTGCTGTTGGAGTTCACGCCAAGACAAAGATTCGGAAAGCGCGCGGTGTTCGTATAGCAGTTTAAGAATATTTCTCGTTTCGGGGGACGGAAGCTCAATCGAGATCTCGTCGTCTCCAAGGCGCCAGAAGTCGAAGCGTTCGGGATTGAGTTGTTCGGCGGGAGCGTGCGCGGTCGAAGGGATGGTCGGGAATTCATCAGGCAGAATGTCGATAAATTCGGGGAGAGTTCCGGAGGAGTCGTATCCGTGAAAGTAAAACCAAGTGCGGCCCCCCATTTCAATTCGGCCATCGCTGTGAATCGGGACCATATTCAGGGGAGCGTCGTCGCGCCAGCTCCAGGAGCGTTCGCCATTCCTCTTCGCCACAAAGCTCGGATATAAGGTCACACCGCTCATATCGGGGAGTCTCATCCGGCGGACTTTAGCCGCTTCGCTTAAATTCTCAAGATTCAGGGGCTGTTTCCGGCCCGTATGGAAAACTTTGGATAGCGCGCTACACGTCGCGTAGAAGCTCAGCCACAGTCAGGTCGTAGAGATCGGCAAGTTGGCGAAGGGTCGCGACTGTAATGTTCTTGCCCGACTCGATCCTTTGTAAGTGCTGCCAGGAGCGCCAGCCGTGTTCTTCAGCCTCTTCCAAGGTCCACCCTCGCTTTTGGCGAAGGTCCCGGAGGCGTTGTCCTAGTCGCTTTAAGAAGGCTTTGTCCTTATTTCCGAGGCTCACCCTCAAGATGATTGGGCTTACGCCCGAAAATATGTAAACACGATCGTATGTATTGAGGTCTAGGTATGGGTGCTAAAGCGCTAATCGAAGAGTCGCCAAAATTTATCATTTTAATCATTCTCAAGGAAAAGCGCTTTAAACTGGCAACTGATCTTGGGCGGTTCGACTCGCCCCACGAAGCCGATCTCGCCGCGAAGGCATTTGCACAACAAACCAAGAGCCTGGATTTTGTAGGTTGGGAAATTATTTTTGAAGACCGAGTTGGAGAGATTCTGACCTATGACTACCCAAAGGCAACTCAGGATCTGAGAGAGCTTAGAGAATCAATCAAGGTCGTTTCTGCCATCGGGTTGGTGGGCACGATCCTTTACTGGCTTTTTGTGTAGGCTGCGCTCTAGGGGGACTTCAATGCTCCGCCCGGATTTCCCAGTGGATGACGCCATCTCTTGGGAATTCAAACAACCAGTTTAGGTTCACGCTCAGTAAGGTGCGAACCAGATTGGCAGAGGATTCCAAGCAGCTTTCATGCGCGTGAGCAAGAATCGGCGTTGCCAGCTTTATGATTGTGAAAGGCAGGGCGATCTAAAACAGAGAATAGCCGAGCTGCGAAAGGCGCACGGTCATTGCGGCACTAGAGACATTGAATGTCTCGGCTAAACCTTCGACCTCGCACCCAGAGAGTCCGATCTCGGGAAACAGGAGCTTATCGACCTCTGCCGTAACAAGTTGCTCGGGCATCAACAGGCAGGCGGCGAAGAAGTTCGCCTCATACTCACGGGGGTCATTTTTCCCGATGCCGTTGTTATGCCGGAAAAACACCTCTGCTCGGCTATAGTTAATCACCGAGTTTTGGTGGAGCATCAAATGTCCCAACTCGTGAGCTAGAGTGAATCTGCCGCGTTTTGATTCAAACTCGGTGGAGCGAATGCCGATCACGCGCTTGTTTTCCGCAGAAACGGAAAATCCTGAAATAGAGTTCTCCATTTCATCAACGCATTGAAGTTCAATTCCAAGGGCGCGGACCAGTAAGTCAGCATCAAAGCCGGGCCGGAAAAATCCGTGCTTCTCCAGCAGGCTCTCTGCGGTTTTACTGATTATCTTTTTACGTCGTCCATCTATCATGATGGCCTCATCAGCTATTCTTTTATGGTTTTAAGAATCAGTTCTTTAAGACGCGGGGCCAGGTTTTCGGCCTCAGACGCAATACGTTTCGTGCGTTCACCGTCTTTCAGACTAACCAACGAGAATCCCAGCCCCGACGCAAGGAGCACCGCGTGCTCTAGAGATGCTCCGTGTTGTCCGCTTTCATAGTTGGCCACCGAAACGCGGCTCATGCCTGCGCGTTCTGCGACCTGATCTTGTGACAATCCGGCTGCATTGCGCGCCGCTCGAAGTGAGTCAGCAAAGCGTTTCGAGATTTCGTTCATCTGCCCCCAGGTCTTTAACTCCGATTTTGATCCTATTTTCCGTAAGAAACTTTGACAAGATTGAAATTGAAAATTTTTCGACAAACCGCTTGCGTGTTCTAGTGCCCGTGGTAGCGTCACTGTAGACGTACAAGAGGAACGTCCCGATAGACTCACGGACGAGTTCATGAGCCTATCGCCGCAAAATTGAGATGAATCAGGATAGACCGCGAGGGGTCCCCGCGTCATAAAAGACAAAGGGAGGTCAAGCCTCCCCCTATCCGGTTCC
>DAISHW010000379.1:0-1669 GCA_036822295.1 Bdellovibrionales bacterium
TCGTGGATGGCATAGTGCTCGTCTTTGGTCAGATCGGCTCCGACTAGCTCAGCGTAGTAAACCCAAGTCCAGCAACGCTGCAGATCATCATGGTCGTAGTCCTCAATCAGTTGGCGCATGGCTTCAATGTCTCCAGATTCAGCCGCTGCCGTAAGCCACTGTTTCGCATCCTCCTTCCTACCAAGGCGCTCTGCGATTTCCGCGACAAGTGCAGGGTCTGAGTTGACGTGGGGCTCGACTTGCTCAAAAAAGGCCGGATCGTCAAACTGATTCGCCAGTTCCAAGAGTGCGTTTTGCTGACCCAGTCGTGCAGCCGATCGAAGGTGATGAACGTATTTCGCTACAGTCGCGAGTCGCGTCGCGTGGGCATCGGCCCATTCCTTTTCAACGCCACTTAGGCTCCGCCCCTGTTGAGCTTGGGCATACCAGTACTCACTGCCGATCTCATGCCCCTCGTCTGCTTCATCTGGAGCATTGATCAGCGCGAGGGCATAGTGGGCCGAAGCATTGCCTTTGCTTGCAGCACCTTCCAGCCCGTCCAACAGAATAGAGGAACTCAAATCGAGTGAATTTGCCAAGCGATCTTCATCGAAGATGTCGTCCAGGTCATCCAATTCACCGCCTTCATCACGCAGCTCAGCCACCAGATCCGCGATCCTGACGACAACGATCTGTTGCTCAACCACAAAGGCCGACAGCGCCAGAGAGGTAGTCTTCGCAACATCAGGATGATATCGAAGCGCCACGCAACGAGCTCGGATCACTGCCTCGTTAATAGATGAATGCCCGTTGGTAGACCGTCGTTCCGCAAAAACGGAGTCCGCGCCAAGTGCTGCGTAGGAGTTGAAGCCGAAAGAAGCCGCCAGCAGTTCGTAGATGTGGGCCCGTTTGAAGTTGGCACCTGTGCTGGCCTGGAGATGTTGCTGCGTGGAGTACGCAAGTTCTTTGACTGTCATGACAAACCCTTTCTAAATGCCACGCCGATTTCGGGTCAGGCGCACACGTTTAAGTCCCCGACGACGAAGCTCGAAGAGAGGTTTTCAACGACAATGAAATCAAAACGCCTGTTTTTACTCGTGTGCAAGTATGGTGGGCACCTGTGAATCATTCTAGCCCGAGCATTCCAATCCGTCTATACGAGCCGGGGTCGCTGCTCATACCGCACTGCACGCGGATCTACCGCCAGAGCGAAGAGCGTCAAGGAAGATGAAACTTCAAAGGGGTAGACCACAATTCCCGGACTTGATGACCGTCCGTGAATGCCAGATTCTGTTGAAAAACTCTTTTTGGGAGGAGTAGAAAAAATTCTAGGGCTTTATGGAGCGTGCGTCGGTTATGGATATGGGGGGCTACGGAAATTGCTCTCGAACTTAACCAAGATCACCCACACGAATCTATGCATGCCTATTGAACAGGATTCCAGATCGGCATGGCTTTTGGCAGAAATTCGGAGCATCTGAAATTTGAGTTTTTCAACAGAATCGCCAATGACCTGCCAGTCAAAGCCAACTAGCCCACTGACGCTTCTTCGGCCAAAGCAGGCCGACGACTTATAAGCATCGAGCGGCCGCTATCGACTCATGAAGCGGTCATTCAGTATTATTTATTTGTATTGCCCAAATGAGTGCTTGTCAAAATTTATTTTTGGTTTGACCAGGTAAGGCGCGGC
>DAISHW010000379.1:1679-2605 GCA_036822295.1 Bdellovibrionales bacterium
ATGTAAATCATAATGGAATGCTTCCCAGGTTTTTCTTCAACAAAGCCTGCATGCGCGGACGTCCACCGGTAGAAGTTTCGAAGCCCAGACCGGAACGATAAATCTCTGGCAGAAAGAGGCGCTCCTCGCCCAGGTCTCCATCCAGATCTTCATAAATGATGCCAATTTCCTGAAGGCTGTTGAGCAACTCGGGACTGAGTAGCATGGTGTTGGCACTGAAGGGAACCTTCCGGTTTGTGATGTGCATAGTAGTTAGTTTGTTCAACCATTCACGAAGCGGGGCAATTTCTTTCTGGGCCTCATCAACTTTTTCGATGCTGCATTGTGGAATGGCTTTGCGCATGGACTCTGGTGCCAAGATTCGACTGGGCCAAGATTCACCTGTGCGTTTACACTCAATCGACGAGGCAATCTTTAGAAAACGCACCAAATCCCGTGCCTGGATGTTTCCTTTTAGATCGCAGAGCGCGGCATAAACCCACCGTGCCGAGTGCGCCTCCTTCGATTTTTCTGATCCAAGTTTGCGTCCCCAAAGTTGTTCAAGGAGCTCCTTGAGTTGTTCAAGCTGAAGGTTTTCGGCTTCTTTGGGGTCTCCTGGAAAAATCTTTGCTTGGCAACTGAGCCAGTAGGCTAGACGAAGAAAGCTTTCGGGGTTCCATTGCAGTTGAAATGGTAAGTAGCGCTGAACAAACTGGCCATGATTCTGGCGGATTGCAATTTGCACATAATCCGCTCGCACGAAAACCATAATGCCTAGATGGCGGTTGGCCAGTTCGCTCAATCGGTTGGGCAGCTTCAGCAGCGCCTGGATGGCTTCGCGCGCTCTCGGGAGAGCCGGATCACTGAAAGCATCTTCTATACCGTCGAAAACGAGAATGACTTGTTTACCCTGATCGGCTAGCCGCTCATTCAATGTCTTCAAGCTG
>DAISHW010000380.1:0-2581 GCA_036822295.1 Bdellovibrionales bacterium
CTCGCGTCGACTCGAAGATCTGTTTCACGGCGAGAGTTCGGGGGTCGACATCGCGGTGTCGCTTTCGGGCCAGGGCGTGCGTTTCGTTCGCGGCGGCGAGCGCGCGGCGCTTAAGCCCGTATGGTGGCCCCGGTTTTATCTTTCGTACTGCGGGCAGCGTGGCATGACCTCGGACTGCGTTTCGCAGGTGAAAGCGCTTTTTGAAACCGATCGCAAACTCGCGGTCCAAGTGGACGCGCAAATGGAGACGGCCGTCGAAATGGCGCAATCCGCGCTGCTCAATTCCGGTCCCGAAGCCTGGGGGCAGTTGAAAGCCGCGCTGGATCTGGCGGCCGAATGTTTCCAGAGCTGGGGGCTGTGCAGCGGTCCTTTAAACACGCATATGCGCGAACTCGAAAAAGCCGGCGCGCACGCCGTGAAGCCCACGGGCAGCGGCGGCGGCGGATTCGTTTTGAGTCTTTGGCAGGAAGAGCCGCCGCCTGAATGGAAAGACAAACTGCTCGAAGTCACCGAGCCGAAATGAAGCGGGAGTAAAGGGCCAGCGACGCCGCGATCGTGGCGTTCAGGCTTTCGACCTTTCCGGCCATCGGCACGCTCAGCCTTTTGATTTCAAGACCGCCGGGCAAACCCTGCCCCTCTTCACCCAGCACCAGATACATGTCTTCGGGCCACGTGAATTCGGTGAGCGATTCGCCGTCCATATCGAGTCCGAACGCGTTTTCAAGTTCAAGCTCGGCGAGCGACTTTGCGGTGCGGGCCAGTTTCACGCGCAGGCTCGACAGCGCCGACGCCTTGAGGGCTTTCGGTAAGAAGGGCGATGCGGCCTCGCGAGTCAGGATCACCCGCGTGACGCCAAACGCTTCGGCGGAGCGCAAGAGCGCGCCTAAATTCGCGGGATCGCCGAGCGCGACCACGAGTTCAAGGCCGCGCGGGGGCTCTGGCTCCCAGTCCGGGATCGCGGGTGTTTGAATCACGGCCAAGGGCGATTTCGTGCCGAGCACGTCGAGCAGGTTGAAGAGGGGGCCGCTCAGCCGTGTGATATTCGGTCGTGTGGTATTCGGTCGCGTGGCTTTCGGGGGCAGCAGGATGTCGCGCACCATTTCCGGCCGGTCGCGCAAGAGCTCTTGAACGAGTTTTTCGCCGCTGACGAGCGCTTGCCCCTGGCGCTTCAGTCCCTTGCTGTCGAGCAGACTCAGCCAAGTCTTGAACTTGGGGTTTTGGCGGGATTCGATTAGGGCCTCAGGCTTGCGCTTCATGGGGGGCTCTTGTACCATGCCGGGATGTCGCAGTCCCAATTAATCTCGAGTCTTAACGACCGTTTGGCGGAAACCTTGGCTAGGGTGAACGCCGCCGCGGATTTGCAAAGTCTTTACGACCTGAAGGTCGGATTTTCAGGCAAGCAGGGCGTGCTTTCCGAAATCATGCGCGAGATGGGGAAGCTCCCCAAAGAGGAAAAACCCGCCTTCGGCAAGGAAGTGAATCGGGTCAAAGAGGCCTTCGAGCAAGCCTATCAGGCGCGCGAAGAGAATTTGAAAAACGCGGCGCTGAACGAAAAGGTGCAAAAAGAGGCGATCGACGTGAGCTTGCCGGGTCCTTCGCAAGCGGTGGGCGCGAAGCATCCGATTCACCTGATCATCGAAGACACGGTCGCGATTCTGGGGCGTTTGGGGTACACGGTGCGCACGGGACCGCAGATCGAGAAAGATTGGTACAACTTCGAAGCCTTGAATATCCCGCCGGATCATCCCGCGCGCGACATGCAAGACACGTTTTACGTCGACGATCAGCATGTTTTGCGCACGCACACTTCGCCCGTGCAGATTCACGCGCTGTTGAGCGAGAAGCCGCCGTTCAGAACTTTGGCGCCGGGCTCGGTGTTTCGTTGCGACAGCGACGTTTCGCATTCGCCGAACTTTCACCAGATCGAGGGGCTGCTGGTCGATAGGAATGTTTCGATGGCGGATTTGAAGGGCACGATTCAATTCGTTTTGGGTGAGCTTTTCGGCAGCGCCGTGAAAGTGCGCTTTCGCCCGAGCTTTTTTCCGTTCACGGAGCCTTCGGCGGAGTTCGATTGCTCGTGTCCTGTTTGCAACTCGAAAGGCTGCAGGCTTTGCAAGCAATCCGGTTGGATCGAGATCGGTGGCAGTGGCTTGGTGAATCCGCGCGTGTTCGAAGCCGTGAAGCTCGATCCGAACGTTTGGCAGGGTTTCGCGTTCGGCTTTGGTGTGGAGCGCATGGCGATCATCAAGTACGGCATCGACGACATCCGCTTGTTCTTCGAAAATGATTTGCGTTTCTTAAGGCAGTTCGGCGTATGAAAATTTCTTTGAAATGGCTTTGCGATCATGTGGACGTGAGCGAGTACGCCGCGAAGTCGGCGGAACTCGCGAAACTGTTGACGGCCGCGGGGCTTGAAGTCGAAGCGACTCAAGATCTGGCCCGGCAGTTTCAAAACGTGGTGGTCGGACATATCTTAAAGCTCGATAAGCACCCCAATGCCGATCGCCTGACGGTTTGTCAGGTCGATGTGGGCGATGGGCAGCCGCGCCAGATCGTTTGCGGCGCGAAGAACCACAAACAA
>DAISHW010000381.1:0-2581 GCA_036822295.1 Bdellovibrionales bacterium
TGTTGTAGGCACGGCCGAGACGCGTGATCGAGTCGAGCAAAATGACGACATCGCTGTCTAAAAATTCATCGTTACGCACATCACGGATCGGTCTGGTCCAACCCAACACCCCGGCGGGTCCCGCCAGTTCAATCCAGTCGTCCACGTAGGTGATCGTATGGGTGTTCAAATCCGTAAACGGAGGACAATTGGCGTCGGCAGCGCTCGCAGTGCTCAAACGCTTGCCGATGACGCCCATCCACGGCGAAATAGCTTGATCCATCAATCTCATCATCGACTCCGGAGCGGTCGTGCATTTCGTGATCTCGACGGGTTTGTCGCCGTTCCAGCGCACTTTTTTACCCGCGCCGAATATGTACTCATAAGCCCGATCGACCCAGCTCATTTTGAGCACCGCCACCGGTCCCTTCAGCAGATAGAAAGCGGCCAGCGCGCGTTCACCGCGCTGGGAGTCATAGACCAAGATGGAGACAGCGCCGCGCTCGACATTGTGACTGATATGCAAGACCTGAATGGTCGGCTTACCGATAATATTCTCTCCCCCAATGACAAGGCCGGCGACGCGAAGTCCCTGTGTCTCGGGTACCAGAACGAGTTTCAGGGCTCCGCCGACGATGCTGATTGTCCCGTCCGGATTCAGGCTCTTCGCAGCGGTCACTAAGCCCTCAGCGTCGTCGCTCTCGTGGCCGGGAGCTTGTTCCTCTTTCACTTCGGCATAGGTCTTTGTCGCTGGACCTTCGATGATCGCGGTGGCGCCGATGACCCAACTGTCCTGGTCCGCGAATAAGGTCGCGGGCAAAAGCGGGCTGCCGTTCATCGTCGCGTGTTTAACGAAAGCGTAGGGATCGCCCTTCACGCGGGTGACGTTGTCACCGTCCTTTTTCTTAGAGCATGCGCTCAATGCGACCGAAGCCGCCAACATCATCCACAGACCCAAGTTTTGACTTTTCATCGGCGCAATCTCCTTCAGCGCCGGGTATTGAGCAAGGCGTATGCCGCGGCCGGCTCAAATACCAAGCTAAAGGCATGAAATGACGGAACTATTTGCGCGGTCACCGACATTTATTGTCAGTTTAATATACTTGCCTCTTTCTCGCTATTTAGGTAATCCCATCAGTCTATGACTTCGTTCGGCATCCAAGAGCACCGGGTTTTCCGGGGCCGCCGACGTTAAGCAGGGAGCAAAACTCATGAAACAGAAGACCCATTCCGGGGCCAAGAAGCGCTTTCGCGTGAAGGGCGGCGGAAAGATCAAGCGCGGCCAAGCCCGCATGCGCCACTTATTGTCGAATAAATCCTCTAAACGTAAGCGTCACCTGGGCGGCGAAGCCTATGTGAACGATGCCAACGAATACCAAATCATTCGTTGCCTGTTGCCGTAAAGGGGGAAGCGTAAAATGCGTGTAAAAGGTGGATTCGTCACTCGTCGTCGTCACAAAAAATTATTGAAACGCGCCAGCGGATTCGTATCCGCGAACTCGCGCGCCTTCACTCATGCGCGCGAAAAAGTCGATCGCGCCCTCAAATATGAATACCGGGATCGCCGCACCAAGAAGCGTGAGATCCGCGCGCTGTGGATCCAACGGATCAACGCCGCGACCCGCCTGAATGGCGTGAGCTACTCGACGTTCATGGGCGGCTTGAAGAAAGCCGGCATCGAACTCGACCGCAAAGTGCTTTCGGATCTGGCGATCCGCGATGCAGCCGCGTTCGGCGCTCTTGTGAAGCAGGTTGTCTCGCAGGCCCAGAAGTAAGGGTTTGAAACGCCGTGGCTTTGGGGCAAGAGTCGAATGCGCAGTTCGAAAGTCGCAAACGCGATCACATTCGACTGGCCTTAAGTGAGAAGAATCAGGCTCTGGGAAACTCCGGGCTCGAGCGCTTAGCGCTCATGCACGAAGCGTTGCCGGAGCTCGCTTTTCACGAGATCCGCCTTTCCCATAACTCTTTAGGAAAAAAGCAACGCACGCCCTTCTTGGTCAGCTCGATGACCGCGGGGCATGCGGATTCCGTGAATCTGAATCGCCTGCTCGCCAAAGCCTGCGCCGCGCGCGGTTGGCGCATGGGCGTCGGCTCTCAGCGCCGCGAGCTCGGCGATGCCGAGGCCGCGCGCGAATGGAAGAGCATTCGCAAAGCCGCTCCGGGCGTGGATCTGCTAGGTAATCTGGGCCTTGCGCAGATCATCCACAGCAAGACTTCGGTGATCGAAAAGCTGGTCGAGGGGCTCGAGGCCTCGGCGATGATCGTGCATTTGAATCCTCTGCAAGAGTGTCTGCAGCCCGAGGGCACGCCGGATTTTCGCGGCGGCATGAAGGCTCTGAAGAACTTAGTGAAAGCCTTGAAAGTTCCGGTCATCGTCAAAGAGATCGGCTGCGGTTTTTCCAAACCCACTTTGAAAAAGCTGAAGGGCCTGAAACTCGGCGCGGTCGACGTGTCGGGTCTGGGCGGCACGCATTGGGGACGCATCGAAGGCGACCGGGCCGATGGCGTGCGCCGGATGGCGGCCGAAGCTCTGGCCGATTGGGGGATTTCGACCGTCGAATCGGTTGAAAACGCCGTGAAGGTGAAACCCGACTACGAAATC
>DAISHW010000382.1:0-2579 GCA_036822295.1 Bdellovibrionales bacterium
TTGCGGGTGCTTGCGGCCGCCTTTGGGGGGCAAGTTCGCAACCGTACCTTCAAGGATCTTCAGCAACGCCTGTTGCACACCCTCACCACTCACGTCGCGGGTGATGGACGGGTTGTCGGACTTGCGCGAGATCTTGTCGATCTCGTCGATATAGATCACGCCCTTTTGGCACTTTTCGATGTCGTAATCGGCGGCTTGCAACAGATTCAGGACGACGTTCTCGACGTCCTCGCCCACGTAACCGGCTTCGGTCAACGCGGTGGCGTCGGCCATCGCGAACGGCACGTTCAAGATCTTGGCGATCGTTTGCGCGAGCAGCGTCTTACCCGAACCGGTCGGCCCGATCAAAAGAATGTTGGACTTCGAGATCTCGACGTCCTCTTTCTTCGAGCGGCCGCCCTTCATGAAATTGATGCGCTTGTAGTGATTGTGTACGGCCACCGAAAGCGTCTTCTTGGCTTTCTCTTGGCCGATGACGTAGTCGTCCAGGAACGATTTGATGTCGACGGGCTTGGGAACCGAGAGTTGCACTTTCGTGCTCTCTTCGCGCTCGCGCTCTTCGGCGATGATATCGTTGCACAGCTCGATGCACTCGTCGCAGATGTACGTGCCGGGACCGGCGATCAGTTTTTTCACTTCCTTCTGCGATTTTCCACAAAAGCTGCAGCAGAGGGCGCCGTAGTTGCTCTTATCTTTGCCGTTGGTGCTCATGGTTAGTCCTTGCTCGCCTTGCGCTTCTCGACCACGTGGTCGACGAGTCCGAATTCCTTCGACTCCTCCGCGCTCATGTACCTATCGCGGTCCATGGCCTGCGTTAGGAAGTCGAAATCACGCCCGGTATGTTTTACATAAATCTCGGTCAATTTACGCTTCGTGTTCACCATCTCTTTGGCATGAATTTCAATATCGCTCACCTGACCCGAGAGTCCGCCGCCGCCGATCAGCGGTTGGTGAATCATCGTCTTCGAGTGCGGAAGGATGTAACGCTTGCCTTTCGCGCCGGCCGTCAGCAGCAGCGAACCCATGCTGGCCGCCATGCCGATGCAGTACGTGCTCACGTCGCATTTCACGAACTGCATGATGTCGTAAATCGCCAAGCCCGCCGAAACGCTGCCGCCGGGCGAGTTGATGTAAATGTGAATGTCGCGGTCGGGGTTTTCCATTTCCAGGAAGAACATCTGCGCGATCACGATGTTGGCCACATCGTCGGTGATCGGCGTACCGAGCAAAATGATGCGCTCTTTGAGCAGGCGCGAGTAGATGTCATAGCTGCGTTCGCCGCGCGCGGTTTGCTCGACGACGATGGGTACGAGGTTCATTTGACTCACGGATGTCTCCCGTCTTGATGGCCTAGCTTCCAATATGGAGCTTTTCTTAGATCTGACAAGAACTTCTCGGGCGAAACGTAGTGAAACTGGAGCACCCCGAAAACCCTTTATTCGCGTTATACGCTGTGCTAAATCTGGACCCAAGTCGAGTCCAACACCGTATCGGAGTCACCACATGGGAAAGCCTCTCAATCTAACATTGAAAAAGGGTCTACAAAGCGACGCATCGACGCTGGTCGTGTACGCGGCGAAGGATAAAAAATCCGGTAAGCCCGTTTCCGCGAAGCTCGCGCCTGGTCTTCAGTCACTTTTGGATTCGGCCCATAAGGACGTCTCGTTCTCGGGCGACAAAAAAGAATCGCTGTTTTTCCGCCGCGTGGATGTCGAGGGCTATACCAACGTCCTGCTTGTCGGGCTTGGCGTCCAACCGGACGGTGAAAACTTGCGCGTCGCCGGCGCGACCACGGTCGGAGCGTTGAAGGCGCACAAACTCACCTCGGCGACTTTGTTCGGCGACTCGCTGTTGAAAAGTTCACGCGATTCCGCGGCGGCGATGCAAGCCTTCACCGAAGGCGTGCAACTGGCGACCTACGATTTCGACGACTTGAAAACCAAAGGAAAAAAAGAAAAAAAGCCCGAACTCACCGACTTGACCTTCGCGTTCACAAACGCGCCGACCGCGGTGCTGAACAAGGCCGTCCAGCGCGCCAACATCCTGGCCGAGTGCCAGAATTTCGCGCGCTGGCTCGGCGACAGCCCCGGCAACTACATGACGCCGACCAAACTCGCCGACTCGGCCGTGAAAGCGGCCAAAGGCACGGGCCTTAAAGTCACCGTTTGGGACGAAGCCCGCATCAAAAAAGAAAAATTCGGCGGCTTGATGTTCGTCGCGCAAGGCAGCGATGAGCCGCCCCGCTTCATCATCTTGGAATACAAAGGCGCGGCCGCGAGCCAAAAACCGGTTTGCTTCGTCGGCAAAGGCCTGACCTTCGATACCGGCGGCATCAGCATCATCGCGACGCTGCTCGCGATCGCCAAACTGAAACTGAAGGTGAACGTAATCGGCTTGGTTCCTTCGACTGAAAACATGCCCGGCCCGCGCGCGTCGAAACCGGGTGACGTGTACTTCGGTCGTAACGGCAAATCGGTCGAAGTGTTCAACACCGACGCCGAGGGTCGCTTGATCTTGAGCGACGCTTTGGCTTACGGCACCGAACAAAAGCCCGCCGTGATGTTGGATGTGGCGACGTT
>DAISHW010000383.1:0-2544 GCA_036822295.1 Bdellovibrionales bacterium
GCATCCCCACCGCCACCGTGCCCTCGCTGCCGCGCTTTGCCAAGCTGGGCGGCGCGTGCGTGGTGCCCGTGGTCACGCGCCTGACGCCGGGTGGCTACGAAGTGCGCGTGCACCCGGCCTGGCAAGGCTACCCCAGCGACGACGTGGCCGCCGACACCGCGCGCATGAACGCCGAGCTGCGAGCCTGGATCGACACCATGCCCGAGCAGTACTACTGGGTACACAAGCGCTTCAAGACGCGGCCGGATGGGGAACCGTCGGTGTATTGAAGAAATGTGGCCTTTGCGCCCGCATTACTTGCGCGAACAGCTATATATTTTATAGCATTTCAGCCGGGTCATATCGAGCAATGGCGGTGCGCCCCGCGACAGCACGCAGCCCCTTCCGCGAAGCGCCACCCCTGCGCCCCGCCAAAAGACAATTTCAACATAAATTTTAGATGTTTATTGACTTATTTAAGTCTTTTATGGTAGACTTAAAAGACTTTTTAGGGGTCCATATGAACATCACCGAACTATTGGCAAGAGCGCGTCAACACATTGAGGCCGCAGCCTTCCTGGTCAGCAAAGAGGGGGCGGCACGGCAAGCCCATGCTGAACTGATATCGGCGCTCGTCAGCTTGGCGGAAGTTGAGAGACTCTGGACGGACGAATCCCTTGCTTCCGGTGTGAACGAAGTTGGGGTGCCCGCGCGCGAGGTTTTTCCAACTGGGCGAACTCAGCGCGATGCCAACGAGCCGGATACATCCGAAGAAGTAGACAAGGTTCGCAACCGCCTCGATAAATTTTGGGCCAAGCGCCAACATCAGGTCAACGCGAGAATTCTGAACGCGTTTCTTCGCCTTACCGCAGGAAAGGAGCCTCGCACCATCAGTGAGCATCTTTTGCGAACCGAGTTGAAAGACATCGAGAATTTCGATAGCAACTTCATTCAGATGAAGACCATCGCTCCAAAGAATCACGGTAAAGTTTTTCAGCAGCACGGCTCCACCGTTTCGATCTGGGACCCCGTTCTACCGTTTGTGCTTGATTACGAGAAGGCGGTTTTTCAGCGTGCAGGGAACGTTGGGGACGTGTCGTGAAGGCGCGCCACCACGCCTTCGCCATCCTTGCCGCCGTGTCCCGGTTGCACCATGCCGGCTATGGACGCCTTCGCATCCGGTGCTACGTCAAGGAGGGGCTTGGTGCTTGGCGCCACTGTCTTTTTGCGTCGGACGAGTTCAATACGGCCGACCGGTGCGCAACCGATCTGTATTCACTTCCGGGGTATCCGATTGCTGATGGCGGTGGATCCAGGGCCATTGCCGCCGAACTCGTAAGCCACTATCCGCGAGTACTGGAGGCTGCGAAAGGGCCGCCTGGCGAGTACGCCACCTGGCTTAAACAACTCCTGCTTCAGCATCCTGGCTGCGTATTTCAAATGGAGACGTCCGAGTACGCGACGGTCAACGGCCGACGCGTTGATGGGCCTCGCTTCGGCACGCATTCGGACCACTTGCTTAGCCTGCCGTGCGTGGATTCCGAAGATCATGCGATGTCGATGCGTCGCTTGCGTGACGTGAGCCGCGACGACGCCCGCACGAGAGCCCGATCAGCCGTAGCGGCCATGAAACTCGGATGGTATGTCGCGCCGTCAGGGCGCAGGGTGGAATGGCGAGACGCCATCGACCATGCGGTGGCAAGCAAGCAAAGCCTCCGGCCAAAAGAGCCGTTGCCAGCCTTTGCCGCCGACCGATTCGCCACGACCGCCGTGCAGGTATGCAACGAAACCACCCTTCAGGCCGGTCGTCGGCTGGTCGAGCGCGGCTTGAAGCCACTGGCGCTGAACTTCGCCAACGGCAAAACGCCCGGCGGGGGTTTTCTTCATGGCTCACGCGCGCAAGAAGAAAGCCTGTGCTGGGCCAGTGCGCTGTATGCCACGCTGGATGGCGACCCGATGTATGCCTTTCACAGCGACAGGCCAGAGCCCGATTCCAGCGACTGGATGATTCTCTCGCCCCGGGTTCCGGTGTTCCAGGACGACCAAGCTCGCACGCTCGAAGCACCTTGGTTGCTGGACTTTTTGACTGCCGCTGCGCCCTATGCGCCCACCGTAGGACAACCGCGCTCAGGCGATCTGCTGGAGCGGCGCATTCATCGCGCGCTCGCCGTGGCGGCATCACATGGCTACGACTCACTCATCCTCGGCGCATGGGGCTGCGGCGCATTTGGCAACGACCCGGACAGAACCGCCCGGGACTTTCGCAAGGCCTTGGCGGGCCCATTTCGAGGATGCTTTCGAGAGGTCGTTTTTGCAATCATGGACTGGTCGGCTGAGCGACGCACGTTGGGCCCATTCCGCGACGTATTCAGCGGGCCCTGAATTACCGGTCGGCAACAAACGCCTCGATCCGCCCCGCCACCGCCTCCGGCTGCTCATGCACCACCCAGTGCGTGGCGCCCGCCATGCGGTGCAGGGTGAGCCGGGGCACGTAGTCCTCCAGGCCGTCCAGCAGCCCCGGCAGCAGGGCCTTGTCCTCCATGGCCCACAGCACCAGGGTCGGCA
>DAISHW010000384.1:0-2537 GCA_036822295.1 Bdellovibrionales bacterium
CGAAGCCTTCACCGCCATGCGCGCGCGTGGCGCCAACGTCACCGACATCGCGATCATCGCGGTGGCGGCCGACGACGGTATGATGCCGCAGACGGTAGAGGCCGTGAACCACGCCAAGGCCGCGGGCGTGCCGATCATCGTCGCGATCAATAAAATGGACAAACCGGGCGCGAACCCGGATCGCATCAAGCAGCAGCTCACCGAACTTGAACTCGTTCCCGAAGAGTGGGGCGGTACGACGATCTACGTGCCGGTTTCCGCGCTTAAGGGCGAGGGAATCAAGGAGTTGCTCGAGCAGATCGTTTTGGTCGCGGAAGTCGCGGAACTCAAAGCCAATCCGAAGCGTTCGGGCACGGGAATCGTGATCGAAAGCCGGATGGAGCGCGGGCGCGGCAGCGTGGCTTCGCTCCTTGTTCAAGACGGTACGGTGAAGGTCGGTCAGATCGTCGTCGCGGGCCGGGTCGTGGGCCGCGTGCGCTCGATGATGAACGACAAAGGCGAAACGGTGAAGGAAGCTCTGCCGGGCACGCCGGTCGAGATCCTGGGCCTTCCGGAGCCGCCGATGGCGGGCGATCGTTTCGATGTCGCCAAAGACGAAGAGAGCGCCCGCAAGATCGCCGATCAGCGTCTGTCGCAAGTGAAGCGCGAGGAAACGCCGAACAGCAAAATGTCGCTCGAGCAACTCTTCGCCAAGGTGAAGTCCGGCGACGTGAAGGAACTCGCGATGATCCTGAAGGCGGACGTGGCGGGAAGCCTTGAAGCCGTCAAAGGCATGCTCGACAAAATCGGCACCGATGAAGTGAAGCTCAAGCTGATCCACAACGCGGTCGGCGGGATCACCGAAAGCGACGTTCTGTTGGCTTCGACCTCGAATGGCGTGATCGTCGGTTTCAACGTGCGCCCGGATTCGAACGCGCAACGTCTGGCCAAAGAGAAGAACATCGAGATCAAGACGTACTCGATCATTTACGAACTCGTCGACGACCTCAAAAAGGCGCTCGTGGGGCTTCTCTCGCCGCAAGTGGTGGAAAAGGCCATGGGCCGCGCCGAAGTTCGCAATACTTTCGTCGTTCCCAAGATGGGCACCATCGCCGGTTGCTTCATCACCGAAGGCAAGATCGCCCGCAGCCACATGCTCCGTTTGGTGCGTGACGGCAAGATTATTTACGAAGGCAAAGTCGGCTCGCTCCGTCGTTTCAAAGACGACGCGCGCGAAGTGGCCGCGGGCTTCGAGTGCGGCGTGGGCATCGAGAACTTCAACGACATCAAAGTCGGCGACGTGATCGAATCGTTCGTCAAAGAAGAGCAGGTGCGGGAGCTCTAATTCGGAGCCCCGCGCGCGTGACCATTGTCTTTGAACGGACTTTTACTCATCAATAAACCTCGGGATATGACGAGCCACGATGTGGTGGCTCGCGTGCGCAAGGCGCTCAATCAGCGCGCGGTCGGACACACCGGCACGCTGGATCCGCTGGCCACGGGCCTGATGGTCATGGTGCTCGGCGAGGCCACGAAACTCAGCGATTACCTGACCGCCGCCGACAAGGCGTACCGGGTAAAAGTGCGTTTGGGCGTGAAAACCGACAGCTTGGACCGCACCGGTAAAGTTTTGGAAGAGACGCCTTGCGATCTTCCCAAAGAGACGATCGAGCGCGCCGCCCTGGCGCTTCAAGGCGAGTTCGAATGGCCGATCCCGCTGTTTTCGGCGGCCAAGGTCGACGGCAAAAAGCTTTACGAGTATGGACGCGAGGGCCAGGACGTCGTTCGCCCTTTGAAAACGATGAAATTCTGGGACGTGCGGGTTTTAGAGGCCGGTCAGGCGTATTTGGAGGCCGAATTGAGCTGCTCGAAAGGCAGCTTCATTCGCAGCTGGGCCAGCGAAGTCGGTGAAAGCTTGGGCGTCGGCGGCTGCATCGACGCTCTGGAGCGCACGCGCGTGGGGCACTGGAGTCTTTCGAAGGCTTTGCCGCTCGAAACGCTGAGCGCCGCCGGGCTGGGTCAGGCCTTTATCCCGATGGGCCAGGCACTGCCGTCGCTCAAGGCGGTGACGGCGACCCCCCGCGAGATGAAGCTCCTCTCTAACGGGCAGATTCCTCATGATCTGGGGACTCGCCTTATATTTGAACAGAAGCAGGCGATTGCGACCGAAAAGGCGATCTTCGTGAAGGTGATTTCGGGAGACGGCGAATTGCTCGCGATTTTGAGCGCGGAACCTCGGCAAGGCCTTAAAATCCGAAGGGTTTTTCGGCCGAATCCTTGACCTGAGCCCCGGCTCCGCATACACCCATAGGATTCTAACTGAACGACTCGAAGGGCGCGACCGCCAAACGGCCCAAGGGTTCCACTTTTTTTGGAGGTATCTCCCATGGCAATGCAAAAATCCGTGAAAGAAGACATCGTTAAGAAGTTCCGTCAGTCGGAACTCGACACCGGCTCGTGCGAAGTGCAAGTCGCGCTGTTGACCGGACGCATTCAAGAGCTCACGGGTCAGTTCAAGTCCCTCAAGAACGACACGCACTCGCAGCGCAGTCTGGTGC
>DAISHW010000385.1:0-2532 GCA_036822295.1 Bdellovibrionales bacterium
GAACATCAATCTGGATGATAAGAGCGACGAGGGATCGCGAGAGGGCAAAGGCGCCGATAGGAACGTCACCATCAAAGGCGAAGGACGTAAAGCGGCCGATGGCGGGGCGATCATTCAGCATTCATCCGCAGGCCCCGCGAACGAGTCAGGCCCCGCGCACATCAAAGGCGAGAGCGTCACCGAAGCCGAAGGCCAATCTGGAAAAGAAGTCTTATCCACCGGTAAATACACGATGGCCAAGCGGACCAAACGCTCGCTGAAAGATCTTTTACCGAGCGGCGAGAAGGCGGCGGATGGCGGCGCCATCGCGAGCACGGCCGCCGGCGGCAATGGCGGTGGGTTGACCGGCTTCGCAAACGACGGTTCCGACGGCGGCAAACCCGCGCAAAACGGCGGAACTTCGGGCGGAGGCAACGACGGCACCCGTTCCGCGGAAGATCTTGCCAATATGCTTAAACGCACTTTGTTCGGGGAAGGCAAGGAAGAGCCTGCGGAACAAACCTCACCGCGCTCGGTGATGGAGCGGGTCGTTGCGGACGCCATGAACGACATCTGCGTGCCGACGGAAAAAGACGAAGTTCTTGGCCGAGTGAATCGGGTGGGCGTATTCCCCGTCGATTCCAACACGACACCGGGCTATTTGGTGATCGCTCTTCCGCGGTCGATGGCGAAAGGCGCGGATGAAGATTTCTTGCGCAAGGTAGAGGCCGCGGTTCACCGCCGCTTCAAAGATTCCGGGTTCCCGGGCCGCATCGAAACCGGGTTTTGGGCTCCAATCCCCAAAATTTCGTTTGTGGATTTCTCTGCGGAAAAGTCGAGCTTCTCTTTGACGGTCTCGCATGAAGGAATGCAGATCGGCGCGGCGTTTTTCCGGGCCGATAAATCTTTGCCGCAAGTGAAAGAGTTCGATCAAGAAGACATGCTTTCCGTGGAGATCGAGGACATTTCGACGGAATTGCCGGTGAACTTCAAAGCATATCTGCATTTGCGCGCGAATCGTAAGTATTTCCTTTATCTGCGGAGCGGGCGCCGGTTCCAGCCGGAGCAGAAGGAGCGTTTGCAGAACCGCAATGTCACCGATTTTTTCATGAAGAGAATCGACAAAGAAAACCTAAGACTCTTCTTGGCAGAGAGTTTCTTGCGCGATCTCGTTCGCGCGTTTGGTCGCAAGGCCGGCTAAAACGGCAAGTCGACCATCCCGCCGATCATCTCTTTGAACTGAGTTTTCATGCGCTCAAGCCCCTCGGCGCTCGTCGCTTCGAAGCGCAGCACGAGCACGGGTTGCGTGTTGCTCGCCCGGGCGAGCGCCCATCCGTCTTTGTAGCTGACCCGTACGCCGTCGATCAGATTGATCTGGAAATCGCCCGAGGGCCGCGTGAAACGTTCCTTCAACAGAGCCACCACGGCGTGCTTTTTTTCTTCGGTGGTGTCGATCCGGATCTCCGGCGTGCAAAACGACGGCGCGAGCCCATTTAACAGTTCCGGGATAGTCTTTCCCGTCTTCGCTAAGATTTCGATCACTCGTAGTCCCGCGTAAAGGGCGTCGTCGTATCCGTAGTTGCGATCTTTAAAGAAAATATGTCCGCTGAGCTCGCCGCCGAAGGGCGACTTCTCGACTTTCACTTTTTCTTTGATGAGTGAGTGACCGGTTTTCCACATCACGGGCTCGCCGCCGTGCTGGCGTACAAAGTCATAAAATCGATCGGAGCATTTCACATCGCCTATGATCTTGGCGCCCGGATGCGCGCGCAATATATCTTGGCTGATCAAGGCCATCATCTCATCGCCCAAAACGAATTTGCCTTCGTGATCGACCAAGCCAATGCGATCGGCATCGCCGTCGAAGCCGATGCCGACGCGCGACTTGGTTCTGATGACTTCACCCTTCAGCGCGGTCAGATTGTTTTCCACCGTCGGATCCGGGTGGTGATTCGGAAAGCGCCCGTCCGGCTCCTCGAAAAGAATCACGGGAGAGAGATTGGCGGCTTCGAAAAGCCGTCGCGCGACCTGACCGGCGGCGCCGTTTCCGCAATCGAGCACGACGGGGATGTTCGGGATGTCTTTGAACTCTTGCCGGTAACGTTCGACGTAAGGGGTCAGGATATCGATCGACTCTTCGCCGCCCTGACCATTGAAATACTCGGCTTTGTTGATGATCTGTTCCAGCGATTTGATCTCGTCACCGAAGATGGTGCTCATCTCTTTCAAGTCGCGACCGAATGAGATTTTGAAGCCGTTGTAGTTCGGCGGATTGTGCGATCCGGTCACCATGACGCCACCGAGCACATTCGCCACCGTGAAGGTCGAAAAATAACTGATCGGTGAAGTGACGAGTCCTAAATGGATCACGTGACCGCCCGAAGCTTTGATGCCGGCGGCGAGTCTTGCGGTGATTTCAGGACTGCTCAGCCTGGCGTCGTATCCCAGGGTCAGACGCGGCCTTTCGTTACCGGTTTTGCGGCGGACAAAGGTGACGAACGCTCGGCCTAAATGGAACGCGAATTCTTTATCGAACTCTTCGTTGTAGACACC
>DAISHW010000386.1:0-2531 GCA_036822295.1 Bdellovibrionales bacterium
CTGGCGGTGGCCGAGGTGGTGCGCAAACAGCATGCGATTTGCCGCACTTGCGGCGCGCCCGCCACCCGCACCCAGCGCCTGACCGCGGCTCAAGAAGACATTCTGGTCGGCTCGTGCGAGGCCTATGAGGCCCGTTGCCGCACCCATTTCGACCCGGAATTGGGCACTCGCCGCTTGACAGAAATGCCGCATGCTTTAACTTTGCCTGAGCTTTGATGATCAGGAGACAAACCTATGGAACATGTGCGTCTTTCGCCCCTTATTTCCGCTGAAGAAATCAAAACGCGCGTCGATAAGATGGGCGCGACCCTGACAGACAAGTTCAAGGGCAAAGACCTGGCGGCGATTTGCGTGTTGAAAGGCTCGTTCATGTTCTTCGCGGATTTGATTCGCGCGATCGACACCGATTTGTCGACCGACTATTGCGGAGTTTCGTCTTACGAGGGCATGCATTCGAGCGGCGAAGTGAAGGTCACTTTGGACTTGAGCCGCTCGATCCGCGACCGCCATGTCATTTTGGTCGAGGACATCGTCGACACCGGTCTGACGATGAATTTTTTGAAACGTCACCTGGCCAATCACAAGCCGAAAAGCCTGACCACCGTATCGCTGTTGATGAAACCCGACGCCCTGAAAGAGAAATGCGAAGTGGACCTGGTGGGCTTCAAAATTCCCAATGACTTCGTCGTCGGCTACGGGCTGGATTATCAGGGCTACTTCCGCAACTTGGGCTACATCGCCCAAGTTTCAAATACCAATCGAAGACCGCCATACTTTTCGGCGCGACCGGGTTCGTCGGATCGTTCCTGCTCGAGGAACTTTTACAGAGCTCGTCCTACGCGCGCGTGATCGCGGTCTCGCGCCGCCCGTTGAAGGTTGAGCATCATAAGCTGACCGTGTTGATCGGCGACCTGTCGAACTTGGCCTCGTTGAAGATGGAGTTACGCGCCGACGACGTGTTTATCACGATCGGCACGACTCGCGCCAAGACACCGGATGAGAAAGAGTACTACGCGATCGATCACGATTATCCGGTCGAAGCGGCGCGCTCGCTGAAAGAGAACGGCGCGCACTCGGTGTTTTTGTTGACCGCGGTGGGCGCCGATACCGAATCGTCGCTTTTTTACCTGCGCTTGAAGGGCGAGGTCGAGCGCGACATTCGGGCTTTGCATTACGACCACACGGCGATTTTCAGGCCTTCGATGATCATGGGCGCGCGCGACGAGAGCCGGCCGGCCGAGCGCGCGTTTCAGCGCCTGTGGCCGGTGATCGACAGGCTGCTCGCGGGATCGCTTGCAAAATATCGCGGTATCGAAGGTCGCGATATCGCCCGCGCCATGGTCGCGGCCGCCGCCGGGTACACCGCGGCGGACGTCAAAATTTTTCATTGGCAAGAAATGCGTCAGTTGATCGAGGCGCAGGGATAGACGCGGCTACATTTCGGAGCGGGCTTGCTGCTCCTGCATGAGCGGTACGCGCAAAACGTGTTTATGGCTCAAAGGCTGGCGACCGCTCCACACCGCTTCGGTGATGTGCGGGTTCAGGGTTTTGGCGAGTTCGAGGTCGCCGCCAAACCACTTCATGAAATCGGCTTTCTTCTGCGCTTTGGTAAGAGAGATCTCGGCGCCGCGCAGCTCGGGTAAGACCTCGAGCATGCCGAAGTACTTATCGGCATTGCGCTCGACTTCAAGGGCGGCCAGGTAGCTCGCGTAGAAACTGGCCGATGCGAATCCGAAGCGACCTTTGCGCACGTCGGTCAGTTCCGCCAGGTCCGTGGTGCCCATCTTCTCGGTCAAGCGACGCACGCCGGCCGGGCCGTGATTGTAAGCGGTCACCGCCAGCGGCCAGGTTTTCAACATCAGATAGTTGTCGCGCATTTTGCGGGCGGCGGCGCGGGTCGCGCGCAAGGGATCGTTGCGCTCGTCGGCGGAGCTGTCGAGCCGCATGTACATGCGCGCGGTCGAGCGCATGAACTGCCAAATGCCGCTGGCGCCGACTTTGGAACGCGCGCGCAGGTTGAACGACGATTCGACGAACGGAAGCCGCGTGAGCTCGATCGGCACGGCTTCTTGGCGGAAAATTTCCTCCATTTGCCGCAAGTAACGGCCGCTTTGGTAAATGCCGTTCATGAACTGATTGCGCTGCCCGAGTTGAAAGCGCAGGCGGCCTTTGCGAGCGGCTTCCAGGAATTTCTTAGGCTCGTCGATCTTGGTGAACAGCTCCCAGTAGCGGAGATCGTCGCCTTGCAAAGCGCTCGGGTCGCTCACGTCTTGAAGCCGTTTCAGGCGCTCCGCGATTTCTTTCTTCTTCTCGTCGACGCGTTTGCGGCGCGCTTTTTCGCGTTCTTTCTGGGTGAGGTCGGTTTGCCCGGTGATGTCCGAGAAATCCAGGCTCTCGTAAATCATGTGCACGTATTGACTGTCGTGAAGGACGCCTTGGTCCGAGCTGTACTTCGTGTAAATATCGCGCCAAAAAGCCACGCGCTCTTCCATGCCCTTCGGAGTGCTGAAAGCGGTGGGCGACCATCCCAG
>DAISHW010000387.1:0-2522 GCA_036822295.1 Bdellovibrionales bacterium
GTGGTCGCGACATTGCTGACGAAAGCTCTGGGGCGCGAGCGCGTGAAGTGCGTGTTCGTCGATAACGGGCTCTTGCGCAAAAACGAATTCGAAAACGTGCTCAAGATGTACGGTGAACTCGGCCTGGACGTGCTTGGCTACGACGCGCGGGTCGATTTTATGTCGAAACTCCAAGGTGTTGAGGATCCTGAAGCCAAACGCAAAATCATCGGCCACGTCTTTATCGACGTGTTCAAAAAAGCCTTCGACAAAGTCGGCCAATGCCAATGGCTCGCGCAAGGCACCCTTTATCCCGACGTGATCGAGTCGGTGAGTCCGCGGGGCACGAGCGTTACGATCAAATCGCATCACAACGTGGGCGGACTGCCGAAAGACCTGGGTCTGAAGCTGATCGAGCCGTTGCGTGAACTCTTTAAAGACGAAGTGCGGCGCATCGGCAAAGATCTGGGAATCCCCGCGAAGTTCCTGTGGCGCCATCCGTTCCCGGGCCCGGGTCTTGCGATCCGTTTGATCGGGCCGATCAACGAAGAAGACCTGCACATACTCAAAGAAGTCGATGCCATCTATATCGGCGAGCTCGAGAAGAACGGGCTTTACGACAAAATCTGGCAGGCCTTCTGCGTGCTGCTGCCCGTGAAGACCGTCGGGGTGCAAGGTGATAATCGCACGTATGATCGCGTCGTCGCGCTGAGAGCGGTGACTTCAAGCGACGGCATGACGGCGGATTGGTATCCGTTTGACGCGAAGTTCATGGCTTTCGTCTCGAATCGCATCACGAATGAGGTGCGTGGAGTGAACCGAGTGGTATACGATGTGACGTCGAAACCCCCCGGCACGATCGAATGGGAGTGATGGATTGTCCTTCGTTCACCTGCATGTACATTCGCAATACTCATTGCTCGAGGCCACTTGCCGCGGAAAATCGTTAGCCAAAAAAGCGGCTGAGTTCGGTATGCCCGCCGTGGCGCTCACCGACGCGGGCAATATGTTCGGCGCGATCGAGTTTTATTTCGCGTGCAAAGACGCCGGCGTAAAGCCGCTCGTGGGGCTCGAAGTCTATATCGCGCCGAAGTCCCGCCTGGTGAAAGGCGAGGACAAAGAGGCCGCGAGCCTGCCGAACCGCAGACTCGTGCTGCTTGCGCAAAACTACCAGGGTTACCAAACGCTCTGTAAGCTCAGCACGATCGGTTACCAAGAAGGCTTCTACTACCGACCCCGCGTCGACTATGAAATCTTGGCGCGACATTCCGACCATCTGATCGCCTTGAGCGGCGGACAGATCGGCGAGATCCCGTGGACCTTCCTGAACAAAGGTCCAGACCAAGCGTTCGAGAAAATCCAAGAGTTTCAGAAGATTTACGGCGATCGTTTCTACCCGGAGTTGAATCGAACCGGCGTCAAATCATGGGATAAGGTGAATCCGTTTTTGCTCGAGAGCGCCGAGAGGCTCGGGATCAAAACCGTCGCCGCCAACGACGTTCATTACATGACTCGTGACGATCAGATCGCGCAAGAGATTCTGATCTGCATCGGCACCAACAAGACGCTGCAAGATGAGAACCGTTTCCGGCTGGGCAGCGATCAGTTTTACTTCAAGTCACCAGAGGAAATGCGCGGTTTATTCCAGGACTTACAAGGATCATGCGATCATACGCTTGAAATCGCCGAGCGCTGCGATTTGAAATTCAATCTGAAAGACGCCAAGGGCGCGCCGATCTATCATTTGCCTTCGTATCCGACTTCGAACGGCGTGACGCTCGAGCAAGAGATCTCAAGGCTTTCGCACGAGGGCCTGACCCGGCGTTTTGAAGAAGCCGCGAAGCGCGGCGAATCGGTGCCTGAAGAAAAGCACCCCGAATATCGCGCGCGCCTGGACTATGAACTCGGCGTGATCGATAAGATGGGTTTCAACGGTTACTTCTTGATCGTTCAAGACTTCATCGGCTGGGCCAAGGCGAACGACATTCCGGTAGGTCCGGGGCGGGGCTCGGGCGCGGGGTCGCTTGTCGCTTATTCCTTGCGCATCACCGACCTGGATCCGATGCCTTACAACCTTCTTTTCGAGCGCTTCTTGAATCCTGAGCGGATCAGCATGCCCGACTTCGACATCGATTTCTGCCAGGAGCATCGCGGACGGGTCATCGATTACGTCACGCGGAAATACGGGCAGGCGTCGGTCTCGCAGATCATCACCTACGGTCGTTTGCAAACGCGCGCGGCCATTCGCGACGTCGGGCGCGTGATGGGTATGACGTTCGCGGATGTCGATGTCGTTTCGAAGCTCGTGCCGGAAAAGCTCGGGATCAACCTCAAAGAAGCCATCGAGACCGAACCGCGCATCAAAGATCTGATGGATACCGATCCCAAGATCAACACGCTGATGGACTTGGCGCAAAAGATCGAAGGTCTGGTCCGCAACGCCGGCATCCACGCGGCCGGTGTCGTCATCGCCGACGGCAATATCATGGATCACGCGCCCCTTTACCGGGGCGCCGACGGCGAGAACGTCGTTCAGTACGACA
>DAISHW010000388.1:0-833 GCA_036822295.1 Bdellovibrionales bacterium
GAGGGAAAAGCTAAGAAACTGTACGCCGTTCCGGGACGGCCGCTCGAAGTCTGGGTCGAGTACAAAGACTCGCTGACGGCGTTCAACGCGCAGAAGACGGGGAGCTTCGCCGGCAAAGGCCGCATCAATGCGCGCATTACCTCGCTGCTCTATAAGAAAATTTCGGAGGCCGGAATTCCCACGCACATCGTGGAAGACTTGGGCGATATCAACATGATCTGCCGCCGGGTCGCGATCATTCCGCTCGAGGTCGTCACGCGGAACCGCCTGGCCGGTTCGACGGCGAAGAAACTGGGCAAAGAGGAAGGCACGGCACTCAGCGAGCCTTTGGTGGAATTTTATTACAAGGACGACGCGCTCGGTGATCCCTTCTTGAGCGACGATCAGGCGCTGATGATGAAGGCCGTGGAGTCGCGCGGCGATTTGGAGACTCTGAAAAAAGAAGCCTTGCGCGTGAACGGGGTTCTGCAAGCCGAGTTCAAGCGCGCGGGTCTTGAACTCGTCGATTTCAAGCTGGAATTCGGTCGCGACGAAAAGGGCCGGATCGTTTTGGCCGACGAGGTGAGCCCCGACACCTGCCGTCTTTGGGACATGAAGACCGGAGAGAAATTCGACAAAGACCGTTTCCGCCGCGATTTGGGCCGCGTCGAGGAGTCTTACGCGGAAGTTTTAAAACGTTTGGAGAGAGGTTCGGAGAACGCATGAGAATCGGAGTGAAGATCCTGCCGAAGAACGAGGTCCTGGACACGCAAGGCCGCGCGGTGGCCTCGACGTTGAAATCGCATGAACGCGAGATCGCCGGCGTGCGCGTGGGCAAGTACGTGCAACTCGAA
>DAISHW010000388.1:843-2506 GCA_036822295.1 Bdellovibrionales bacterium
CGCCGTCGCGCGCGACGAAGGCAAAGCCCTGGCCCGCGCGAAAGAGATCGCGGAGTTCGTACTCTACAATCCGTTGATCGAAACCTTCGAGCTGGAAGTGGTGAAGTGAGCCGCAAACCTGTCGGAATCTTACGTTTTCTCGGCACGAATTGCGATCGCGACGTGTGGCAAGCCGTCGAGGCGATGGATTTAAGGCCGGAGTGGCTTTGGCATGAAGACCGCTTCAACGTCGAAAGATATTCGGCCTTTATCGTGCCCGGCGGATTTTCTTACGGCGATTACTTGCGTTGCGGGGCTTTGGCCGCGAAGGCCACGGTGATGGGGTCCCTGGCGGAGGCCGCGAAGAAGGGTTATCCGATTCTGGGCATCTGTAACGGCTTTCAGATTTTATGCGAGACCCGGCTGCTACCCGGCGCTCTGGTGCGCAATGAAAGCCGCAAGTTCATCGACAAATGGGTCGACGTCGAGCCGGTCGGTAAATCCGTTTGGACCGCGGACGACAAGCCGTTGCGCCTGCCGATCGCGCACGGCGAGGGCCGCTATTTCGCGGAAGGCGATGACTTGAAGAAGCTCGAAGATTCAGGTCAAGTTTGGCTGCGCTACAAAAGCAATCCCAACGGTTCGATCAACGACATCGCCGGCGTGAGCAGCGCCCGCGGCCATATCGCGGCGCTGATGCCGCATCCGGAGCGCGCAATCCACGAGTGGATGGGCGGCGCCGACGGCCGCGGGATCTTGGGCACGTTGATGGGGGCGGGATGATGGGCGAACATGAGTTTCAGGCGCGTTTGAAAAAGTACCGCTTGTCGGCGGCGGAATACGATCGGATTTGCGGACTTCTGGGCCGCGCGCCCGAAGGGGTCGAGTGGGCTCTGTTCTCGGCATTGTGGAGCGAGCACTGCTCTTATAAAAGTTCGCGCGTGCACTTAAAAAAGTTCGCGTTCAAATCCCCGCGCGTGCTGCAAGCCATGGGTGAAAACGCGGGCGTGATCGATCTGGGCCAGGGCGAAAAAGTCGCCTTCAAGATGGAAAGTCACAATCACCCGAGCTTTATCGAGCCCTATCAGGGCGCCGCGACGGGGGTGGGCGGAATCTTGCGCGACATCTTCACGATGGGCGCGCGTCCGATCGCCCTGGCGAATTACCTTTGCTTCGGCGAGCCGGGCGCGCCGCGCATGCAGACTCTGGTCGAAGGCGTCGTCAGCGGAATTTCCGGTTACGGCAATTGCGTGGGCGTGCCGACCATCACCGGCCAGACCGAATTCCATGAGTCGTACAATAACAATATCCTGGTGAACGCGTTGGCGGTGGGACTCTTTCGCGCGGGCGAGCCGGTCGTGACCTCGCAACCGCGCACGGTCGGGAATCTGGTCGTGTACGTGGGGGCGAAGACCGGCCGTGACGGCGTGCACGGCGCGAGCATGGCCAGTGAATCGTTTTCGGCCGACAGCGCCGCGAAACGCCCCACGGTGCAGATCGGCGATCCGTTCTTCGAGAAGCTATTGATCGAATCGTGCATCGAAGTCATGCAAGCCGGCCTGGTCGAAGCGATCCAGGACATGGGCGCGGCGGGCATCACGAGCTCGAGCTTCGAGATGGCCGCTAAAGGCGGAGTCGGCTTCCGCATCCACCTGGATCAGGTACCGCTGCGGGATTCGTCGGT
>DAISHW010000389.1:0-2495 GCA_036822295.1 Bdellovibrionales bacterium
ACCGTGTCCCTGAACCTGATCGATCAGACGAGCCATCGGCGATCTTTCAACGCGCCCAACAGACGCGCGCGCAAGTCCCCTGGCTTATCCGCGGCCGGCAGCACCAACCAGCGCGCCGGCTCGGCCGAAGCCATGCGCAAATACGCTTGGCGCACTTTTTCATGAAAGTCCCGGCTCTCAAGTTCGAACCGATCGGCCTCGCCCGGGCGGCCCGCCAAACGTTTCATGCTCTCTTCGACCGTCAGATCGAGAAGCACGTACAAGTCGGGCTTCAACCCCGCGGTGGAAAACTCATTCAGCCAATCGATTTGCGGCACGCTCAACGCGCGCCCACCCGCTTGAAAGGCCACCGAACTCGCCGCGAAGCGGTCGCTCAAGACCCATTTCTTCTGCTCGAGCGCGGGACGAATCACGGTGTCGACATGTTGCGCGCGATCGGCCTGGTAAAGCAAAGCTTCGGCGCGCGGGACCGGCGCCGGACCAAGATTTCGCAAAAGCATCTGGCGGATCTCGACCCCGAGCTCCGAGCCGCCCGGCTCGCGCGAGATCACGTAGCCCTGTCCGCGCGTTTCGAATTCCGCTTTAAGTCCATGAATGAGCGTGGATTTTCCCGATCCGTCCAGACCTTCGAATGCAATGAAGCGCATGCCATTGATGTCTCCTAGGCCTAGGTCCGAAGGCAAATCATTCGTCTCATGTCATGGCGCATAAATACCGAAATATTCAGAGTGAAAACCGCGCCCCGAATCCGAGTTTTGATCGCCGACAACGACATCCTGTTGTCGCGCCGCCTGGCCGAATATCTTTCGGAAAAGGGCTTTGATTTGCGCTTCGTCAGCAACGGCCGTGACGCGCGCAAAATGATTCTGGATTGGAAGCCGCGCTTCGTCCTTGCCGATCTGATGCTGCCCGAGGGCAACGCCCTTGAACTCATCGATTTCGTGAAAGGTGAAAAAGAACTCCGCCATCAGTTCGTGCACATCCTGGTGACGTCGGCGCACAACCTGGAAGCCAACGTGCGCCAATCGCTCGACCGCGGCGCCAAGGATTACATCGTCAAACCGTTCCGTCACGCCGACGTGATCAAGCGCCTGATCTTTCACTCGCGCGGCTACCGCCAAGTGGGCGATACGATCGCCAAAGATCAAGCCCATCGCGTCGATGAAGCGAGCTTCATGCTGCATCTGACCGATTTGGTTTTGCGCCAGGCGCTCGGCGGCGCAAATCTTGCGGACACCCTCTTCAACCTGACCCGCATGGTGAGCATGAAGGTCGCGGGCGTGCGTTGCTCGGTGATCCATTGCCTCGATCAGATCAACGGCATCGTGGTGACCTCAAACGACAACCGCTCGGCCACGGGCATCCAGCTCGATCTTTATAAATACCCCGAGGTCTTGCACGTGTTGAACACGCGTTCGCTGGTCGCCGTCGAGAACATGGAAGCGAGCTTGGAGCTCAAACACGTCTTGGAAAACGTCAAAGACATCGCCTTCAATTCGATGATCGTTTGCCCGGTGACCCGTCACGGCCATCCGTTCGGGGTGCTCTCGCTGCGCATGCCGCCCGAAAAGCACACGGTGAGCGACAACGAAATCCGTTTCGTCGAGATCGTCGCCCACGTCATCTCTCTTGTCCTGGGCTTGGAAATTCATAAGGAATCCGGGGATTTCTGGCGCACCGGCGTCTCGCAAACCGTGGTCACCTTGCCCGCGAAGCGCGCCAAAAACTCATAGACTTAGGCGCCCTTTTCTTCTATTTTTCCTTTTTCCGCATCTTGAAGGAGTTCTCAATGCTTACGTTACTGGCCGTCGTGCATGTGTTGATCGGAATCTTGCTCGTTTTGTTCGTGTTGCTGCAGGATCCGAAAGGCGGCGCCATGGGCGTGTTCTCGGGCGGTTCGAGCTCGAACAGCTTCTTCGGTTCCAGCGGCGCTTCGAATTTTCTAACCACCACCACCAATGGCTCGCGGTGGTGTTCGCGGCTTCGTGTTTGGTCCTGACCTACACGACCGCTCATCGCGGCGACAGCGTCATGGACGGCTACACCGCGCCGGCCGTGAACACGGCGCCCGCGGTTCCGGCCGTCGACGGCACGGCGCCGCCGACCACGATTCCCGCGCAACCCGCTGAGGCCCCGAAACAATAGGCCGCGGCCTGGCGATGCGGGGCTTGCGCGTAATTCCCATCATTGCATTCGCCGCCTTGGCTTGGTTCCTGTTCGTGAGCGAACAGGGGTCGCGCTGGTTCGCGGGCGTGGTGACGACCAAAGCGCATTCGGGCTTGCCGACCGGCAAAATTTCTTCGTTTCAAGGCACGTTCAAACGCATTCACGCCGGCGGCGTCGATGCCTTCGATAAGAACGCAAAACCGCCCATCACCGTATTCGACGGCGATCGCATCGAGGTCGACGCGGGCTCGAGCGTCGTGCTGATCTTGAATTCTCAAGACGAGTTGGAGCTCGGCGCGCTGACCGCGGTGTCTTTGGAGTTGTGGAAC
>DAISHW010000390.1:0-2466 GCA_036822295.1 Bdellovibrionales bacterium
CGCTGTACTCGCGAGTGTCGGCCGGGTCGGTGGATCCGTTGGCGCGCCGACCAGTCGAAGAAACAATTCGACGGTTGGAAGGCCAAGATCGCGAAGCTGAAAACGGACCGCGGCCAGGTGAAGGAACTCAATCAGTTCAACGCCGGGCTTAAGCTCGAGAAAGAGCGCACGATCGGTTACCGCTTCCAGTTGACGATGCTCGAGCAGAGCCGTCAGGGGTACTTGGAGTTCCAGAAGAAGTCGCAAGGCAAGCTCGACACCGAGTCCGTGACTTTGGCCCGTAATGCCGGTTCGAAGCTGCAGAAGCGCGCGGACGGCATGCGGACCGAAATGAAGCGCGTGCTCGAGAACAACGAGTTCCTGCGCTACGAAGTGTTCTCGGGCTCGGGCGAAAACATCCGCTATCAAGTGGCGGGCGGCGAGGTGTCGGGCACGACCAATCGTATCCCCGCCAGCATCCGGCCGGCCAAGATGATGAACTGGAACTTCGACGGCGAATTCTGGGAGGACGAAATCGGCAGTTACCGTTCGTCTCTGACCAACGCCTGTCCCCAAACCGCGCAGACGGGGGCGTCGCAAGAGGGCGACCAAGCGCATTTGCATAAAGAAGAATAAAGGGGAGATTTTTATGATGAAGCGACTACGTTTAAGCGCAATGTTAGCGGTCCTGGCCCTCGGTGTGAACGCCCACGCCCGCACGGACGTGAAGGCCGCCTTGAGCCAACTCAAGACCAATGAAGAGAACGCGAAGGCCAACCAAAAGCAGTACGACACGAACGCCGAGATCGCGTCCAAGAACATCGTCGAAGTGACCGCGGCCGTCAAACAGCTGCGCGATCAAAAGACGCAGCTGTCGGGCAACTCTTCGAACCTGCAAAAGAACTTGGCCATCCTGGACAAGATGAAAGAGCGTCTGAACGAATTCTCGAAAGAGGAGAGCGCGCAGCTCAAAAAAGAAGACGCGCAAATCGCGCAGTTGAAGGCGGCTCTTGAGAAACTCGAGGCCAACAAGCAGAAGCGCGAAGAGAACATCCAGGCCTACTCGCAAAAGATCGCCGAAGTCGAAAAGGAAAAGGCCGATTGGGCGGAGCAACGCGAAGCCTTCGCCGCCATTCAGAAGGAACTCGACAGCAAAGAGACCAAAGCTTTGGCTGAACGCGAGAAGTGGATCGAAAAGCGCAAAGGCTACCGCGCCGAGGCCGCCAAATGGGACAAAGAAGCCCAAGTCGCCGAAACCCACCGCGTGAAAATGGATAAACTGAAAGACTGAATGTTTGAATGTTCGCGGTATTTTCTTGGTGACCGGGCATGTCAACGGCGCTCTCCGAGCGCCGTTTGCCTTTTAAAGCGAGGCCGGCCGGACGCCACCGAATTCACGAATCGATCTACCTAAGTCGACAACCGCTCAAGGAGCCTCACACGCCATCGCGGGCGTGCAGGTGCGGTAGGTCTCAAAAACACATTTGCGTAAAATCACCGTCTCGCCGTCCGCCACGCGCAGCATATGTCCCTCTTCGCAAGGCTCCCAGGCCACGTACTCGCCCCCGCGGCAGATCGCCAAGCGCGAAGACGACGCGCGACCGTAACTCCAGATCACGGTCAAACCCTCATCCAGAGGCGCGCAATAAAATTTGTAGGAAGCCTCAGCCTGAAAAGACAAAAGGAGCGCAAGCCCCAACCCCATAATCCCCATGACGGGTGGTGTATCAGAACCCAAAACCCAAGCAAGAAAATCCGCCCTCGATCCATCGATTGTAATACTGCGCCGAGCAATGGTATCAACGGCGTACGATGAATGCGGACGAATTCGACAAACTCGCCGTCAAAATATGGCGTGACCTGCAAATGCTCATTCCGACCGACATGCGCGCTCTCGTCGATCGCGTACAGATCCTGATCGAAGACGAACCACCGGCCGCCGTTCTCGAGGAGTTGAAAGGCAGCGAGCGCAGCGAGCATCCCGAAGAGCTCGGCGGCCTGCACATCGGCGTTCCGCTGCCGATGGATTCGATCACGAACCCCGATCCGTACCCGACACGCGTGTACCTGTTCCGCGAGGCGCTGCTCGACTTCGCCGACTTCGATGAAACCCCAGAGGGTCTGGAGCGTCTCAAAGAGGAGATCGCGATCACTCTGCTGCACGAGATCGGCCACTATTTCGGCCTGGAAGAGGACGACCTGGAGCGCCTGGGTTTCGACTGAAACTGGCGTCCAATTTGCTCTAGCGAACACCCATGCTCCGTCGTCTTGGTCAGGTTGTCGTTCTCGGGTGTCTTAGCGTCCTATCTGTCGCCAGTTCTGTAGTTTTTTGCCAAACGCCCTCGTATCTCGAAATCGAGATGAAGCCGATGCGCCCCCCAGTTGAGCTCGAGGTCGCGTGGCTGAATGACTACTTCCAGTTAAAATTCGAAATCTGGGCCACCACCGACCGCGCCAAGTTCCTGGAGCTCTTCGCCGATGAGCCTC
>DAISHW010000391.1:0-2462 GCA_036822295.1 Bdellovibrionales bacterium
CTTTCAAGATCGCCATCACTGCGACCATCACCCCGCCCAGCGCGGCCGAGCGGAACATCGCGCCCCACTCGGACTTCGTGCGCGTGATGTAATGCTCGCCCGCTTTACCGGTGTGTTCCGTGATTTGATACGCGAGCAACTCGACGTTGCGCGCGAAGAACCGGCTCAGATCGAAGCGCCGAATTTCAGAAAGCACCACGGTGAAGAACAACTCGCGCGCGGGCTTGGGCGTCCACGTGCCGAGCATGGCGTCGATGAGCTCCAAGATCAAACGCATGCGCTCGACCATCTGTTGGATTTTCATCAGGCGATAGGTCAGGGCGAGCGACGCGCCCTCGACGCCCCGGCGCGAGCGGATCCAGCGCACGCTCTGCGCGCAGCGGTCGAGCGCTTCGCGAATCTCAGGAATCGCGGCGTCGCCCCTGCCGTCGAGCAGCGAGTGCACGCGGCGGGTGACTTCCATGAACGCGTGCTGAAAATCGCGGCGCGACCGCAAGCGGTGGCTGACCACGGGATCGTAGCCCAGGCCTGCGAGCCTGAGACTCAGGATTTCAAGGCTCATAAAGACTTGCGAGGCCAGCGGCTCGATCAGTTTTTCATGTTCGGGAATCAACAGCTCGAGCAGTTCGCCGAAGCGCTCGCGGTCGATTTTCTCGAGCCAGGCGGCGTCGGCCTGCGAATCGAAGATGTGAGAAATGAAACTCAAGATGTCAAGACCGTCGATCGATTTCGGCAGAAGCTTGTATTCCAGGCGCTTATAGATCTCGGTGAAGACGCCGGCCTCTAAGGTCAAACCGGTTTCGGTGAGTGCCTTGGTGAAATCCCGTCCCGCCAAAAGCGTTTGCATGGTCTCGCGCATTTGTTTTAGGCGATCGGGCGTGGTTTTCAGCTCCTCGATCGCCTGGGCCAGATTGACGTTGGGATTCGAGGTCGCGCCGATCAGGCCTGGACGGATCTGTCGGATGATGCGTTTGAGTTCGCGTTCTAAATTCACCGGTGTTGCTCTCTCCTCGGGAATATGTCCATAATAGGCCTGATGATCGATCAAAAGCAACAGCACACCTCGCGCCTGTGGGCACTGACATTAGGTGCATTGGGAATCGCGTTTGGCGACATCGGAACCTCGCCCCTGTACGCGCTCCGCGAATGCTTTTCCGAGCACCATCACATCCCCGTCACCACCGACAACGTGCTCGGCATCCTGTCGTTGATCGTTTGGTCGCTGATCGTCGTGGTGTTCGTGAAATACATGTTCTTCGTGCTTCGCGCCGACAATCGCGGCGAGGGCGGGATCTTGGCTTTGCTCGCCTTGGCCGTGCCAAAGAGCAAAACTTCCGGAGGCCGCAAGCGTTGGGTCGTTTTCTTGGGACTTTTCGGGGCGGCGCTCTTGTACGGCGACGGCATGATCACGCCCGCGATCACGGTGCTTTCGGCGGTCGAGGGGTTGAAGCTCGTCACCCCGGTGTTCAACGATTGGATCGTGCTGATCACGGTGACGATCCTTGGCGGCATTTTCTATATGCAGAGTTTGGGCACCCATCGCATCGGCTTCGTGTTCGGCCCGATCATCTTAATTTACTTCGCGACGTTGGCCGCAGTCGGCGCGCCGCAGATCTTGAAAACGCCTTACGTTTTGCATGCGTTCAATCCTTGGCATGCGTGGTTGCTGTTCCAGAATCACGGTTTGGACGTGTTTTGGACCTTGGGCAGCGTGTTCCTGGCCGTCACGGGTTGCGAGGCCTTGTACGCCGACATGGGTCACTTCGGTCGCCGCCCCATCCGGATCGGCTGGGCGTATGTGGTTTTTCCGGCGCTCGTCTTGAACTATCTGGGTCAGGGCGCGCTGCTGATCGAGAATCCCGGCAGCATTTCGAATCCTTTCTTCCTGCTCGCGCCCGATTGGGCGCTCGTGCCCGTGCTGGTGATCGCGACCCTGGCTTCGATCATCGCTTCGCAAGCTTTGATCTCGGGCGTATTCTCGCTGACCCGTCAGGAGATTTCTTTGGGCTTCTGCCCGCGCATGCAGATCGTGCACACTTCGCCGAACGAGATCGGGCAGATCTATATTCCCGCCGTCAACTGGGCGTTGATGGTGGCGACGATTTGGTTGGTCCTGGAGTTCCACACGTCGGCCAACTTGGTGGCGGCATACGGGATCGCGGTGGCGTTGACGATGTTCATCACGACCTCGTTGTCGATCTTCGTGGCGTGGCGCCGCTGGCATTGGCCGGCTTGGAGCGTGGCTTTGGTGGGCTTTGTCTTTTTGGCGGTCGATTCGGTGTTCTTGGGCGCGAACTTGGTGAAAATTCCCGACGGCGGATGGTTCCCTTTATTGGCGGCGTTCTTCATTTTCGCGCTGATGACGACATGGAAACGCGGGCGGCGCATCTTGGCGATTCGTTTGCGCGCGCAGAGCGATTCTTTAGAGGATTTCGTCGAGAGCGGCCCCGACAAGTCCGTCT
>DAISHW010000392.1:0-1398 GCA_036822295.1 Bdellovibrionales bacterium
TAGGTTCATCAATGAGAGCAAGCTTCCCCGCCCAAGGCAAAAAGATTTTTTTAAAGAATAGGCTCAGTGAAGGGAACGGGCGACGTTTCGATGATAACTTCCTTCTTCTTACCGGCCTCCATGATCTTGCCGATAATGACGCGGAAAACGGTTGAAAGCTCGTAGCGATCCAGCGACAGCGTCGATGGCCACGCCCATTCCCAAGGCACATAAATGTAGCGTTCCGACCACGAGACCGGAATCGTCTTGTTGGCGAGTATGTAATAGAACGCCGCCTGAGCCTGACCGTCATCGAGTTCGCCCATGCCGCTGTCTTTTGAAAATTTCTTAATGTAGCCCAAGAATACGGGAATCGCGCCTTGGTTGATTTCGGCGTTGTCCAGGCGCAAATCGCCGTTCAAGTCGAAGCGGGTCATCACGGCCTCGGAATAATGCATCACCACGGCGAGCGTCGAGAACTCCGACATCTCGACCCATTCTTCAACGCTGTATTTGGGCGAGCGCGCGGTGTCGAGCAACGTGCGCACGTAGTTGGCGCGGGTTTCGGGGCCCGACTCACTCAAGAATGCCAAAACTCCGGGCATGTTGGTCAAAAAGCGCGCGAACGTGTCCGGCAACGCTTGCTCGACGCAACGACGCGAGATCTTTTGCAGCTTCAAGCGATCGACCGGACCAAGCGGGCAACGCGCTTTCAAATCCTTGTACATGTCATAGGCCATCATGCCGCCCGAATACAGGAAAGCGAAGAGCTCCATCGCCTCGTTGAAACGCAATTGAGAAGCGAGCAGCTTGTCGTTCACCGCCTTCACGATCTGGTTGTCGCTCGGGCGCGGCCGGTCGGACCTTCGCCAATCGGGTTTCTGGCTCGCGGCGTCCGCATCGTACGCGGCGAGCCCGTCGGATGAATAAGTGAACAGGTTGCCCTCGATGAACGCGCGATCGCCGGCGTTGTAATTGCGCTCGTCGACCAAGCCAAGATCGATGCCGATTTCGCGAACCGCATCGAAGAATTCCTTCAAGTCCTTGCCGTCGATGCCGGAGTTCCAGTCGATGTCGCCGGGCGTATTGCGATAACCCTTGAAGATCATCGTCACGACGCTACGGAGCACGTTCATCATCGAGAGATTATGGAACTCGTGATGCGTGTGATGATGTTCGAGTTGATCGCGCGGCACGATCATGATGCGCTGGCCGTCGTCCGGAAACAGCGGCCGGATGTACTCCTGACTGAAGGATCCGCTGCCGGACAACTTGATGAACTCTTCCCACTCGGTGCCTTGCAGCCCGCGGATTTTGCGGCGCAGATCCGCGGGGATCAGCGGCGGATCTTGAAGTTTCGGCACATCGGCGCGCGGGTCTTTGGCGACCAGGTCGCCGCGATAACGCGTGTCGAGTTGG
>DAISHW010000392.1:1408-2457 GCA_036822295.1 Bdellovibrionales bacterium
CAGGCGCTGGAAGGACATCAGGTTCACGCCTTCCGAGTGACGCTTCGACGGTTCACGGTCGGGATCGCCGAACACGCGCGTGAACGTGGCCTCGAGCGCTTGCTGGACGGACACGACGCGAATGCCGTTCGGCAGCCAATGCACGTCGCTGAAGGCCTGGGTCAGGCGCGAGAGCTGCGCGAACGTGATCGTCATGCCGGGCTGGCGCGAGATGCTCGCTTCGATCAGCGCGAAGACGTCTTGCGCGAGCTGCACAAGATTCTGCAGCCCGATGCCGTAGAACAAGGGTTGGCTCTTGATGCCGACCTCATATTCCAAAAACCCCAAGTACCAGCGCGAAGCGTTTTGCAAGAGCGGCGTCCAGTCTTTCGGGCGAATGACCTCGCGCTCGCTTTCGGGCGGCGCCAGGGTGAGCTCCCGAAAGATGCGCATCAGCGAAACCCACGCTTTGACCGGAATCGAGTCGACGAAGTGCGTTTCCCAACCCACGAAGCCGCGGATTTCGGTAAAAAGCGCCTCGAGATCCTGAAAAGGGTAAGCGGGGCGATCGTCGCGCAATCGCGCGGTGAACGTCTGGATGGCCGCGCCCACCGCTTCGTTGGCCAAGCGCAGGTTATGGCCGAGCGTGCGCGGATCTTGCTTCCGCGCCAGACGCGGGTTCAGGTATTTCATATGGGGTTTCAGGCGCAACGATTCTTTGCGCAAGTCTTCGAGCACTTCGACCGCGAGATAAAGCTCGGCGCGCGTGATGTGCTGGCGACCGCCGCCGACAAAGAGTTGTTTGACGATCATGAGTTGATCCATCAGGCCGTCGCTGATGCGGCGGTCCTTGATGAAGTACTCGTGCAAGAACCGGCGGATTTCGCCGGGGGCGTAAATCGATTCCTCGCGGCCCCGGGTCATTTCCGCGAACGTGCGGAAAGCTTTCTGCAAGCAGCCCGTGAAGTCGTTGATCTGCGCGTCTTCGAGCTCGTCGTTGATGTATTTGTCGACGTGTTCAGGGATACGGCTCAAGCAATTGAAGCCGGCCCCGCTGTGAACCGGCGCGC
>DAISHW010000393.1:0-1325 GCA_036822295.1 Bdellovibrionales bacterium
TTTGGGGTGACCGAAGCGCATGATCTCGATCGAGGTCACGAAGAAGTAGCTGAGCGGCCCGCTGAGCAGACCCATCAAAAACACCAACCCGATATGTCGGCGCATGACCAGCATGCCTTCGAACGAAATTCCGAGCAGCAGCCACAGGCAGATCAGCCACGGCGTGGGAAATCCGGAATGGGGAACCAGGTGCAGACCGCCGAATTGCAAAAACAGCGTGTCGACCGCGAAGCCCACCGGAATCAAAACCGCCAGGAACAGGAGTTCGCCTCTCCAAGTCGGGGAGAAATACAGGTGCAGCGCCAGGAGCGGCGGCATCAGAGCCGGGCCGAGCCAGGGCCAGTGATAGACCGGTCCCGGCACGCAAGCCCACCAACCCACGTAGACCGAAAGGAAGTTGAGCAGCGTGCGGGCGGCGAAGGTCATGCGCATCATCGGGGGCAGTGTGAAGGCGTTGGCGGTAGAGGTCAAATCATCTCATTTTGAGACGTCTTTCAAGCCCGGACCCGGATTGGCCGATAAGATATATGGAGGATCGTATGCGCAAGAACCTGATTCAAGTCGCCGGTTTAATGGCGGTTTCGATGCTGCTTGCCGCTTGTAGCAAGGGCGGTCAACTGACGCTTGAGCCGGGGGCCCGAATCGTCAAATCGCAAGGTTCCCCGTATGTGCAGATCGACCAGGGCGGTAACGCGCTGATCGTCGAACAGGGCAAAACGCCCACGACCGGCGTGCACGGTTATGTGACCATCCAGGCGATTTCGGCCGCCGATTTGTCGAGCTCCGCCGGCCACCATATGGTGATCAATAAGCCGTCGGCGATGCCGCAATGACCAGCGATGCCGCAATGACCTAGCGCTGCGCTTTCAACATCGGGGTGATTTCCAAACTCTTTTCACCGCCGTCGCGGACCACGCGCATGCGGATTTTTTCTCCCGCCTTCAGCGCTTGTAAACAATAAACGTAGTCATGGATATTGCGGATCTTGGTGCCGCCGAGTTCGACGATGCGATCGCCGGCCAGGATCCCGGCGCGTTCGGCCGGCGAGTCTTTGCTCGTGCCCGACACTTTGACGCCGGGGTCGCCCTCATACGTGTAATCGGGAATCGTCCCCAAATAGAGCCGGAAATCGCGCGCGCCGCCCGGGCTTTGCTCCGGCATCGGCCGCGGGCCGGAAACCTTTTCGTAGGTGAGCCGCGCATCCCCCGGTCCCGCGATCTGAGTCGCGAGCGCGGCGACTTTGCCGGCGACGCGGGCCAAGCCCCCGTAGTTGATCTTCTCGTGGGTGTCGTGTTGCGTGTGGTACTCGGAATGCGAGCCGGTGA
>DAISHW010000393.1:1357-2454 GCA_036822295.1 Bdellovibrionales bacterium
TTTGACCGTGAGCGCGTCTGTGCCGGCGTTCATGTCGGCGATGAGCTTCGGCCATTCTTTGGCGGAACCAAGGCCCTGCACGATCAGCGTTTGGTCGCGCATGCGGCCGACCATGTCCATGTTGATGTAGCCGATCAGTTTGTCCTTTGATTCTTTGACGAAGTGGGTGGAGCCCAGGATTCCGATCTCTTCGCCCGTCCACAAGCCGAAGACGATGTTTCTTTTCAACTCCAGATCGCCCGCGGCCTGTAGCGCGCCTAAGCGGTGCGCGACCTCCATCACCGCGGCCACGCCCGAGGCGTTGTCGTCGGCGCCGTGGTGAATCGCGCCTTCGATTTGGCTCAGCGAATTTCCGCTTTCGCCGCGCCCCAGGTGATCCAGGTGCGCGCCCAGAACGAGCGTGTCCTTGGCGCCCTTCGCTTCGAGCTTGGCCACGACGTTGCGGGTCTTCGCTTTCAGCATCTTGAGCTGAATGTCGCCGCCGATCACGGTGTCTTTGACGTCACCGCCGGCGATTCCACCTTTGGCGAGTCGGTTCGTCCAGCCTTGGTGGTTCATGGCCGTTTTGGCGAGCAGGCGATCGGCCAGCACGCTCGAAGCGCGAACCAGCGGCAGCCCCGCGTTTTCACCGCGGCCTTCGAAACGGAGTCGGGCGTCGCCGATCAGGATCAGGCCTTTGGCGCCGCGTTCGCGCGCGACCAGCGCTTTGTGCTGCAGGCGCGAATACAGATGCAAGTGAAAGCGCCGGGTTTGCGTTACGTCCTCGGGCAAGCCGTCGAAGATCAGCACCCATTTGCCGCGCACATCAAGTCCTTGGTAGCTGTCGTACGCGGGATCGTTTTCGTTTGCGGGCGCGACGATGCCGTAGCCGGCGAAGGTCACCGGGGCGTCCGCGACTTCGCCCAGCTGCGAATACGAAGCCGGAACCCAGTCGTCGTTTGAGAGCGCCACGCCGTTGATTTTCAAAACGTTGCCCTTGGCGATTTCGACGCCGTTGGTGAATTCGTACTCTTGGAAGTAGCTCTTGCCGTTGCCGGGCTTCAGACCCATGGCTTTGAAATGATCGGCCAGGACTTGGGCGTATTGGATCTCTTTGG
>DAISHW010000394.1:0-2451 GCA_036822295.1 Bdellovibrionales bacterium
AAAGCCTGATGCTTGTCGGCGGCCAGGGGGCGGAGTTGACCGATCACTTTCTCGACGACTTCGTTCAGGTCCATCGCCTCTCGGCGCACTTGCGATTGCGAGGATTCGAGCCGCGAGATCTGTAAAATGCTCTGGATGTAGCGGTGCAGTTCCGCGCTTTCGCGCCTAAGGGAGCCCAAACCCTCGCGCACCTCTTCACTGACCTGGCCGGCGAGCAGACGATCGCAAATCGCCTGGATTTTGGCGATCGGGGTCTTCAAGTCGTGACTGATCAGGCTGACGAAATTGTTGCGCAGCTGATCGAGCTCGGAAAGCATGTCCTTCTCTTGGCGCAGTCGCCACGTCTGATTCTCTTTCACCGAGAGTTGGTAGCCCATGAAAACCACGTACCCCACCAGCGACAAGAGCAGGGGCGAGATCGCCGGAATCCAGAAATAAAACGAATCGAATATCCAGATCGAAGCGGCGGTCGTTCCCAGCGCCAGCCAAACCAGGAAGCCGAAAGCCACGGCTTGCGGATAGCTGATCATCGTCGTGACGACCAGGAGCAGGATCACCAGCAGGTAGAGCGCCGACATATAGGCGGGCAGCCGTTCTATCCAGCGTTGGCCGACGACATTGTCGACGATTTGCGCGATCACGTCCGCGCGGGTGAGCGTGCCCAGCGGCGTGCGCAGCTGGTGACTGGGAATCGAGCGCGACCCGACAACCACGATTTTATCTTTAAAGAACGAAGGCGGGACGCGGTTTTGCAGAATGTCGATCGCGTTGATGCTCGGATAGATGTTTTTGCCGCCGCGGAAGTTGATCAAGCGGCTCTCTCCGAGAAACGCGCCGAGCTCCTGCAAGGAGCTGCCTTTTTTCTGCTCGCTGAGCTTCAAGCCCATGTGCGCGATCGGCGCGAGCGGCGCGGAGAAGCGACGGAGCACGCGGTCTTCGTCCTCGCGCAAATCGACGAGCGCGACGTTGTAACCGTAGCTGTTCGACATAAGGGGCAGGACCGGGCGGCCTTCGTTGTCGAGTTGCCCGGCCCAGATCACGCGCGGGTCGGAAAGGGACTTCAAACTCTCGTCCGGCCGCGGAAGATCCGGATTGAAGAAGAGCGTGACGCCTACGCTTTGCGGGTTTTGCGCGAGGATTTTTCCGAGCAACAGATTCCAAGTGCTCGCGCGCCAGAAGTAGCTGTCCGTCATGACCGCGTACTCTTTAAGGGCGCGCAGCAGATTGGGATTGGGAATGTGATACGCCGACCAATCGTCTTGATCGAAGTAGACCATGACGATCTGTTTGTTGGCTTCTTGCTGACCGCGGATCTCGAAGCGCAGGTCGTACTGATTGACCTCGTCGAAAAACGGAAAGGTGCATCCGAGCAGCCAGCACAAGGCCACGCGCAGCCATAATCCGCGGGATTTCCAAAACTTCTGAAACATCACGACGCTACGTATCAAGAATGCGCAGAAATTTCAATTGGTTCCCCGCGTAAAATCGGTCATTTTGCGGAGTTCATGCAGCTTTTAAACGGTCCTCCGAAAGGGCAAAAATTTCATGGCGGCTCGATCGTCATGGGCAACTTCGACGGTCTGCATTTGGGTCATCAAAGTCTGATCGATCGGGCTTTGCTCAGCGCCCGGCCGGTCACGGTGGTGACCTTCGATCCTCACCCGTTGCAATTTTTAAAGCCGGGGCTGGGTTTGAAGCGATTGTTCCCCAAAGAAGTGCTCGAGGAAAGACTGCGCGAGAAGGGCATCGACGTGTTTTTGCGCCTGAATTTCGACCGGGATCTCGCGGCTCTCCCCGCCGAAGAATTCTGGCGCGTGTACGTCGTCGAAGCCTTCAAGCCAAGGGCGTTCGTCGCCGGCCATGATTTCGGCTTCGGGCAAGGCCGTTCGGGAAATTTGGCGGCCCTGAAAGCCTGGTGCGCGCGCGACGGCGTTGAACTGCACGTCTGTCCCGCGCTCGAAGTCGACGGCGCGCCGGTCTCGAGTCGCCGTATCCGCGAGGCGGTGGAAAAAGGCGATGTGGCGCTCGCGGGCCGCCTGCTCGGTCGCCCCTTTTTCATTCGCGGTGAAGTGATTCGCGGCGCCGGTCGCGGCCGGGGATTGGGCGCCCCCACGCTGAATTTGCGCGCCGAAAACGAAACCGTGCCGGCGATGGGCGTTTATGCCACGTGGGCGATCTGGCGCGGCCAGCGCATAAGGAGCGTCACCAACGTGGGCGTCAATCCCACGTTCGGCGACGCCACGGCTTTGAAAATCGAAACTCACGTGCTGGATCGGGCCGTCGAAGCGCGCGGCGAGAGCGTGGACGTGGAGTTCGTCCGGCGATTGCGGCCGGAAATGAAGTTTAATTCCATCGAAGACTTGAAGAAGCAGATCCAAAGCGACATCCTGAAAGCGCATGAAGCTTTGGACCTCGCTCAGCTCCACACCTGAAGGTAAGCGCTGGGAAATT
>DAISHW010000395.1:0-347 GCA_036822295.1 Bdellovibrionales bacterium
TTCGCCCGAGATAAAGCGATCGATTTCTTCCATAACTCGCTCCCCCTCTTAGCTCGTCAGGCCCGAAAGGCCCTGGCGCAGACCCGCTTCCAGATCCGTCTCGGGCGGCATTTGGTCGACCACCTTCTCGACGTCCACCAAACGGAAGCCTAAATTCACCAAAGCCGACACGATCTGCGGCCGCGCCACGAACCGGGTCGCGCCGCCCGTATCATTTGAGCGCACGAGCTTACCCTGCAAAGACAAAATGATCTGCTCGGCGGTCTTCTTGCCGATCTTGGGCAGTTTGGACAAAGCCCCGGCGTTGGCGTCCTCGATCCACTGAACGATCTGCGCGGTCGGCGCAC
>DAISHW010000395.1:357-2444 GCA_036822295.1 Bdellovibrionales bacterium
TAATATATTTAACGCGCTCTTCGGCCCCACGCCGTTCACTTTGAGCAAAGACAAAAACATCGAGCGCTCCAGCTCCGTCGAAAAACCGAACAGCGTGATCTGATCCTCACGCACGTGAGTGTGCACCCAAACCTCGACGAACTGTTTGCCGTCCAGATCCTGCAAAGTCGGCCCCGAACAATTCAGTTCGTAGCCCACGCCCTGCACGAGTAAAATCATGTTGTCGAGACCAAAGCGCAGCGGCCGGCCTTGCAAGTAACCGATCATGGTGAATTCTCCAGCGCCTTTTTTAAGCGCGCGTTGACGTCGCGAACCATCGCGTGAGTCACAGCTAACGACAGCGCGTCGGAGGCGTCAAACGCCAAAGTTCGCGGCGAAATGCGTAACAGATTAAATATGACTTTTTGCACGTGCTCTTTGTCGGCGGCGCCGTTGCCGGTGATGGCCTTCTTGACGTAGCGGGCGGCGTACTCCTCGACCGCGCACGCCACCTGGGCCGCGGCGAGCAAACACACGCCGCGCGCATGCCCGAGTTTGAAGGCGCTGTCGGCGCTCTTGCCGAAAAAGATCTTTTCGACGACCGCCACGCGGGCGGGATGTTTCGCGAACAATCCGCTCAACTCGAGCTGGAGCACCCGCCAACGCTCGGGCATCGGCCACGACCCTTTGAGTTCGATCACCCCGTGCGCGACATGCGCGAAGCGGTCCCCCTGAACGGCGATGACGCCGTAACCGGTGCGACGACTGCCCGGGTCCAAACCTATGACGATATCCGCAGCCACGAGCCGCCCCTTGTGTTCAAACGCTTTCGATGCCAGGATGAAGGAGATGCAAGATATCCAACCGGAACTGATCGAAAAATACCAGCTCCTATTGCAGAAAGATCCCAAATCCCAGGTCTTCGCCCCGCTCACCGAAGCGTACCGCAAAATGGGAATGCTGGAAGAGGCTTTTCGCATCGCCGTTCGCGGAGTCCAGTTCAATCCGAACTTCGCCGGCGGACGCATAGCATTAGCGAAGGTCTCGCTCGAACGCGAGAACCTGCCCGGGGCCGTCCAGGAGCTCGAAAAAGCGGTGGATCTGTCCCCCGACAATATTCTCGCGCATTCGCTCCTGGGCGAATGCTATTTGAAATCGAAACGCCCGAAAGACGCGCTGAAGGCTTTTAAGATGGTGCTGTTCCTGGCGCCGACCAACGACAAAGCGATCAAGGCCGTCAAGAAACTCGAAAGCCTGACGGCCGACGAGTATGAAGACGATCTTTTCGAAATGAAGCCGCTCCCGAGCATCGATCATCTGGACGTGGAAAGCGCGACGCCGCTCAAACCCGTAGCCCTGAAAATCGTGGGCGATCTGGAGCGCGCGCTTTCGCTCGTCGATGCCTATATCGTGCGCAACGATATGGAAGCCGCCTGGAACCGTCTGGAAGAGGCCGAGCGCGACATGGGACCGCACCCCGAGATCGTCAAACGCATGAAGCTCGTGCATCAGCGCCGGGACGACGATGAGGATGAGGAGGCCGTGGTGGAACCTCCCCCCTCGCGCGCCGTTCAGGCCAAAGACCGCCAGATCACGTTCCTGCGCGATCTGCTCGAGCGCGTTCAAAAGAAATCCCAGTTTACTTAAAGTCTCAATTCCATTATCAATCTAGTTCATCCCAGCGACGAGGTTCGAATGTACGATCTAAGCGACTTTAAAAAGGGCTTGAAGGTTTTGTTGGACGGCCAACCCTATTCGGTGGTCGACTTCCAACACGTGAAGCCCGGCAAGGGCAATCAGTTCACGCGCACCAAACTCAAGCACTTGATCAACGGTTCGAACCTGGAGCGCACGTTCAAATCGGGCGAAAAGTTTCCGATTCCCGACGTGAACTACAAAGACATGAACTACCTGTACAAAGACGAATCCGGATTCAATTTCATGGATCAGGTGTCCTACGAGCAAATCTCGCTCGATCCGGATTTCCTGGGCGATGCCGCGAATTACCTGACGGAGAATCTGCAAGTGAAAGTTTGCTTCTTCAACGACCGCGCGGTGGGTGTCGAGCTGCCCAAATCGGTGAACCTGCGTGTCGCCCAGACGGACCC
>DAISHW010000396.1:0-2428 GCA_036822295.1 Bdellovibrionales bacterium
CCTAGAGGTCATGTAGGTCAGCTCGATGTCGTACGGCTTGGTCTTACCCACCGCTTCGACTTTGGCCTTAAGCTCTTGAATTTTCTTGTGATGGCGCAGTTGCAGGACCGTGTAGACGCGGCGGTCGAATTTGCTTTCGTACTCCTGCAATTCGCGAAGATCCGCCATGTTCAAAACCAAAGGCTTTTCGCAAAGCGCGTGGGCACCCATGCGCATGGCGAATTTGATGTGCGAGGAATGCAGATCGTTCGGCGAGCAGATCGAAACGTAGTGGATCTCTTCGGGCGTGCCCTTCTTGCTTTCGACAAACGCTTCGAATTTCTCGAAGCGCGTGAAGAAACGGCAATCCGGCGCGTAGCGATCCATAATGCCGACCGAGTCGTTGGGATCGAAGGCCGCAACCAGTTTATGTCCTAATGCCGAGATCGCATCCAGATGTCTGGGCGCGATAAAACCACCGACTCCGACAATCGCGAAATTCATGCGCGTTACGCCCGAATCACGTTCGCGCCGGGCGTGCGGAACTTACCGCGCGTGTCGACGAGCATCTTCGATTCGCGAAGAATCATGTTGTAATCGAAGCTGTCGTGATCGGTCGCGAGCACCACGCAATCGAACTCACGCAGACGCTCCGGCGTCAGCGGCGTGTTCTTCAGATCGAATTTGTGCTCCCGCATTTTCGGGAACGTCGGCACGTGCGGATCCGAGTAGGAAAGCTCGACGCCTTCGCTACGCAGTTTCTCCATCAGGATGACCGAGGGCGACTCGCGGACGTCGTCGATGTTCTTTTTGTACGCAAGTCCGAGCATCAAAATCTTCGAACCCTTGAGCGAGCGGCTGCGCTCGTTCAAGCCCGAGGCGATGCGACGCAGAACGTAGGACGGCATCGAGTCGTTGATCTCACCGGCGAGTTCGATAAAGCGCGTGTTGACGCCGTATTCGCGGGCCTTCCACGTCAGGTAAAACGGATCGATCGGAATGCAGTGGCCGCCCAGACCCGGGCCTGGACGGTACGGAACGAAACCGAAGGGCTTCGTCGAGGCGGCGTCGATGACCTCGTGAATATCGATTTTCATTTTTTCGCAGACGATTTTAAGTTCATTCACCAGACCGATGTTGACGGCGCGGTGGATGTTCTCGAGAAGCTTCGTCATTTCCGCCACGCGAGTCGAGCTCACCGGCACCACGCGATCGACCACCGCTTTGTAAAGCGCCACGCCGGCTTCGAGACAATTCGGAGTCACGCCGCCAACGACTTTCGGAATCGTTTTGGTCGAAAACTTCTCGTTACCCGGATCCTCGCGCTCGGGCGAGAAGACGACGTGAATGTTTTCACCGACCTTAAGGCCGCGGCTTTCGACCCGCGGGATGATCTCTTCGTCCGTCGTGCCGGGATAAGTCGTGCTCTCGAGCGAGATGATCTGTCCCGCGCGCAAGAACGGGGTGATCGAATCGAGAGTGTTGATCACGTAGCTCAGGTCGGGTTCACGAAATTTGTTGAGTGGAGTCGGAACCGCGAGAATCAAAGCGTCGACCTCGGTCGTGCGCTTGAAATCGGTGGTGGCTTCGAAGCCCGCCTTGACCGCACCGGCGATCTTGTCGGCCGGGATATGCTCGATATAACTTTGGCCTTTGTTCAACGCGATGACTTTCGACTCATCAATATCGAAGCCAACGACTTTGTAGCCCTCGTCCGCAAAGCGCAGCATGAGAGGTAAGCCCACGTAACCCAAACCATAAATACCAATAACGGCTTTTTTATCCGAAATTCGCGGAATTAGCGGTCCCATTGCAGCTCCTGTTTAGCTTTTCATAAGAGCGAAACAATACGTGGCCCCGTCTGAAATGTAAAATCGATCTTCAGATCTTAGAACGGGATTTAATGCGTAGCGTCGATTGCCGTCTGACGGTAAAGGTGGGCGATCCAACCCGCAATCACCGGCCGAGTCTCTACCAACTCGGTGCGATAACCGGGAGTTTCCGAGCTGAGTTCGGACAAACTCAAAATAAATGCGTTCTCACGCCGCTCCGAGCGGTCGCCTAAAAAACGTTCAAATTCACGCTCAAGCATAGGCAATTGATGATCCACCCAGCCGCGCTTGACTGAGCGATTCTCAGTGAGCGGTCCCCAGGTGTCTTTGATGCTAAAGAGAAAAGGCAACAAGAAGTAATTGGTTTTGCCCACGTTTTCACTCTTCAATCGCTCTGAAAGCGATCCCGAATCCATTCCCACGCGGGCCGCATATTCGTAGACCCTGCCGCTGAATTTCTCTCGGCCGACGGGCACGGTGTCGGCGTCTATCATATCCTCAACGAGCACATCTTGCGCTTCATTGAAGTCCAGAAGAAATCGTCGTGTTTTTCCTTCACGCACTTTTATCAATGAAATCGTTTCCTGCCCCTCATGAACGACTAAAAGCGCCGATTC
>DAISHW010000397.1:0-2423 GCA_036822295.1 Bdellovibrionales bacterium
ACCACTCGCGCACTCGCGCGACGGCGTCTTTCACTTCGGCCAATTGCGTCGAGTAGCGGCCGAACTCGACATGCGTATCGACCTCAGGACGCCAATCGACGTCACGCTTTTCATTTTCGCCCAATAAAATTTCGTAGGGCCGCAAAGTGTTCGGCATCAATCCCAGCCACGGCGCTTCGGGGTACAACACGGTGATGTCGACGTGGTTCGAGAGCTCGCGAATCAACTGCCCCTCGACTTGAGAAACTTGCGGGCCCAGATCGAAGATCAAATTCCGCTTCAGGCGCAGGCCGCTCAAATCGTGATTCATCAACAAGGCCGGCAACCACGACGTCATCGCCAAATGCCGCTCGCGGCAACGCTCCCAGAGAGTCGCGCAGAGTTCGAACCAATGCCCCCACCGCACATAGGATTCTTGGTTCTCGGCGAACCACTCGCTCATGATCCCGGGATGATCGGGATTCGAGAAAATCGTCATCCACATTTGCATCTGGTTGAGCACGACCGGAACCGCGCGCGACGAACTGGCCCACGGCAATTCCATAGGCCGAATCCAGTCCCAGAACAGGGTGCGGGCGAGTTCGAGCGACAACGGATGCGTTTCGGGCGCGATCTGGAAATTCAACTGCCGCCAAAGCTCGGTGGCGCGCAAGACGGTCGATTGCTCCAAAACGCCCGCGCGTTCAAGCAACTCTTTTTGCAAATGCCACTTCGACTGCAAATCCGAAACGACCCACGCGTCGGCGGCGGGATCGAGTCCTTGAAAGAGCGCGCGTTTTTCTTCGAGTGTTTGGACGCGGATGACGTTCAGCACGTCGCCCCCGTAAGCTCAGCGACGTAAAGCTCAGCGGCGTTGCTTGAGCCGGCCCGTGCCCCAAATGGATTTCGACGAACTCCCGACGCTTTGCCACCGCCGGACAGGCTCGAAGCGGTGAACCCGCCGATGCCCAGCTCCATGGTGAGCTCCAAGACGTAACGTCGATCCTCGATTTGACCAGGATAATCCCCCAATTCGACTCCGTAGGTGGCGACGTCGAACCGGAAAAGTCCGATGTCCACGCCGACCCCCGCGGTGTAATAGCCCTCGTGGAAGCCTCCACGAATGTCTATCAAAGGAAGATCGATTTCAACTCCCATGTTCACTTTGCGGGTGAGCTGTAAGTCGGCGCGATTCAAGTAGCGGATGTCGACGGCCGGACCGATCGACAAAAACGGCGTGTCAAAAAGAACGGCCGCGCCCAGAGTCAGATCGTTCTCTTCGCTCGGAATGTCGGCATCGGGATCGTCGCTTCGAAACGTCATGCCGCCGACGTTCTTCCACACGGCCGAAACGGTCGCGCTCAAGATGGGCGTCGGCAAACGCAAGTTCACGCCGACGTCGGCGCCGTAACCTTTTCCCCACTTCGTCATGTTGTCGTAAATCGCCTCGGGATTCAGGTCCGCCAAAAAACTCGCGCCCCACGGCACGCGCGCGCCCATGCGCTTCACGTACTTCAGATTCGCGCCCATGTGCAGGAACGGCGTGAAGGGAATCCCGAAGCCGAGCACGTAACCGTAGTCGTTGATGACGTTGGTGTAGATTTGCGGACTCACCGGATTGTCGACCGAGATCTGCGCGTCGCCATGATTGTAAACCGCGAAACCCAACATCGGAATGGTGAATGCCGATTCGCCGCCCACACCGGTCCATACGTGCTCGCCGTAGAGCTCTTCTATGGCTTCGGCGTACTCTTCGCCGCCCTCACCGCCCTGCACGTCGCGGATCTTCTGGTAGGCTTCCCAGCCGCTCGCCCCGGCGCGAATCGAAAATATTTTCCAGTTGATGCCGCTGACGCGCGCGAGCCCCGCGGGATTGTAAAACAACGCCGATGAGTCCGACGCGAGCGCCGTGTAGGCGTCGCCCATACCGAGCGCGCGCACATCCGAATGCATCGTCGAGATGGCTTCGGCCGACGCCATGAACGGCGCCATCAGGAATACCAGCAAATACGTCAAGGGCCGCATAGACACGCCACCGCGTTCCCGGTGCAAGTTCCCAAGCCCACCGCGGTGCTTTCATTGATCAATGTGGCGAGCGCGCGCAGATGATCCGCGGTGAAATCGGCGGGATCCAAAATCGCGCAGAAATCGTAGGCGGGGTCCACTCCCGCAAGCGATGTGCAGGCGCCCGCGACGGAATCAAGAGAACCGCTGCCCAAATCCACGCGGGAAGAGACCGCCGCCAAATTGGCCAGTGCGTTGGTGAGCCCCGCGCCGAGCTCGCGCAAATCGGCGGGCAAGAAGTCTCCGGCACCCGCGGTCGCGGGGCGCGCGGAGTTGGCGCGCAAACACGGATCGTAACCGCCATCGGCGGCCCCGTCGCCGTCGCCGTCGCCGTAATAGCTCAACACCGCGCCAATACGAGCGAAGTTGAGCATGGCCAT
>DAISHW010000398.1:0-2411 GCA_036822295.1 Bdellovibrionales bacterium
GGCCGCGTCCCGCGTCTGGTGGGAATTGGTAGTTGAAAAAGAGGGGGAAGTCTCCAGGATGGAAGTAACTACTCAACCATCCACTAACGGAGGACGACCCCTATGCCAGTCAAACGCGAAGAACTGGAACAACGCAAGCAAGATTCAATCGAAGCTGCAGTTGCCGAGCTAAATCAGCTCGATCTGCCCAGCACAAGCCTGATGAGTTTGTTGCAGTTCGGCAGCGGCATGCTGCTCAAACATGCCATCGCTGGTGAGATCACCGAGTATCTCGGCCGCGCTCACTACCAGCATGGTCCAGAGTTCAAAGGTCATCGCAACGGCTACCAGAAGACCCGCCTCGATACCCCACTGGGCGTTGTCGAGTACGACCGGCCGAAGCTCGCGGGTGCACCCGACTTCCACTCGCAATACCACGTACGACACATGCGCAGGCCCGGGGAGTTTGCCGACGCTGTGACCGATATGTACATCAACGGGATCTCAACCCGCAAGGTGAAGGCGAGTTTGAAGGCCGCGGCGGGATCGCGCGCCCGGCTGTCGAAGTCAACGGTGTCCCGTATTACTAAGCGGCTTCGTGACGAGTTTACTCAGTGGAAGACCAGATCACTAGCTGAGTTGGATATTGCCTATCTTTTCCTCGACGCTATTCGAATCGGCATGCGGTTAAAAAGTTCTCCGAAGGACGCCGTACTGATCGCCTATGGTATAACGCCCGCCGGCCGGATGGAGCTTTTGGCGATTGATTTTGGCCATTCTGAGAGTGGCAGTAGCTGGGGCAAGTTCGTCTCTGACCTCAAGGCCCATGGTCTCAAAGATCCACTGCTTGTCTGTTCGGACGGCAACTCTGGGCTCATCAATGCTATCGAGGCCAACTTCACCACCAGCTACCGCCAGCGTTGCGTGAAGCACCGAGAGCAAAACATACTCGACGCGGTTCCTAAGAAAGAACAGAGCCCCGTCAGGCAGGCGTTGAAGCGGATCTTTTACGGGGCGACGAGTCTTGAGCAGGCAAAGGGGTTCGTGAAGGATTTTAAAAAATCATTCGGCAAGACTTACCCAACGGCGTTCGAACGACTGATGGCCGACCTGGATCAGTGCTTGGTGTTTTACCTCTTTCCAGCCAACCACTGGAAACGGATCAGAACGTCGAATAAACTTGAACGGCTGAACAAGGAAATCAAACGCCGGCTCAAGGTCCTCGGCCGTCACCCCGATGAACACGGCTGCCTGTCGTTGATCTATGCGGTATCTAGAAACTACGCTCAACAACAAAACGGATTTACTGTCGATGATCTCGAGAAAGCAATCTGGCTACGGCTTCGGGAAAAGAAAATCGAGATGCTCACGCAGCTAGAGCTTGACGTGTGGGTGGCGTGAATTTATGAACTAAAAATCCGTTCTGGCGACTCACCTTCTCGCCAATCTCCACCAAGATCGGGACGCGGCCCTTAGAACCGGAGGAGAATCCGGGTTCTCGCCACTATTATTTGGTGGCCTCGGCGCAAGGACAGACGCACAAATCCCAAGCCCACTTTACCCGCATGACATTATTCGATTTTTTCCTAGATCCAAAGAGCGGATTTTTGAGGTTTGCGAGCCGCTCTACAGGGCCGGATGCTCTTTACGCGAAATAGAAGCGAAGACCGGCTTCGCGAAAACATCCATCCGCGAGGTGCTCACTTCACGCGGCTACACACTTAGGCGAGCGGTCAAGTGTCCGAAGAAGAAGGCATCGCGGTCCAGCCAAATGCGGTCTCCAGTCCTCCCCTACGGCTACGACTGGCTTGATGGAAAACTCGTCGTGGACCCCAAAGAATACCGCGTGGTCCAAAAAATCTTACGGCTTTGGCGGGAAGGCAAAAATGCCAGACTCATCGCCGACGTTTTGAATCAACAGAACATCCCTACCCGCATGGGAAAGCGATGGTTCCACAGTTCCGTCCGCTCAGTCATCAAACGCGAAACCAAACCCCATGGAGGTCAAAATGCGAATCAATAAACTCATTGAAGTGGCACTAGTCATCGTCTTGATGGCAGCCGCTATCGGTCAGCTACCGCGCCTGAATCATGCGATTCGCGTGGCGCAGATTCAACTGCTGAAAGACTCCCAATCCTCCAAATGGGGCCAGGCATTTTTGCTTCGAGAAAAACCTTCCGCTACGCGCCTTTCAGGATCTCCTTCCAGAGATCGCTGAATGCCTGCCTAACGGAGGGGTTCGAGGCGGAATGCAATTTCAGCCCAGCCCGCTCTTTCATTGGCGTCGCTTGAACCGCAGGCACCTCGCCTCCTCTCTCGCGTTTCCAACCGCCTTCAAGAGAAATTCGAATCGCGGTCAGAATAGCGACCCAGATTCCAAACAACCCCAAAAAAATCGCAATCAACATAACAATCCCTCCTCAAGAAAAAT
>DAISHW010000399.1:0-2409 GCA_036822295.1 Bdellovibrionales bacterium
ATCAAGGTGCGCCCCGAGCAGTTGCCAGAGGAACTGCGTAATCCTTTGAAGTACCACGCCTATTGGAATCCGGCCGAGAAGCCCGGCTACAGCGGCACCGCGATTTTGTCCAAGCGTGAGCCCTTGGATGTGCGCTACGGGTTGGGCGTGCCTGAGTTCGATCGTGAGGGCCGCGTGACGGTGGCCGAATTCAAAGATTTTGTGATTTTTAATTCTTATTTTCCGAACAGCCAGCGCGATCACGCGCGGTTGGGTTTCAAGCTGCGCTTTTGTGATGCGTTTTTGAAGGCGGTCGAGCGCGAACGTCGCCGCGGCAAAACGGTGGTGATGTGCGCGGACTGGAATATCGCCCATGCCGAAATCGATTTGAAGAATCCGAAATCGAACAAGAAGAACGCGGGCTTTCTACCCGAAGAGCGCGCCTGGATGACTCGATTTTTGGGTGCCGGCTACGTCGATGCCTTTCGCCATTTTGTGCCGGACCCCGGCCACTACACCTGGTGGAGCTACCGCCCCGGCGTGCGCGAGAAGAATGTCGGTTGGCGTCTGGACTACTTCTGCGTGGACGAAGATTCACGCAGTCGCTTGAAGAGCTCTTTGCACCAAACAAAAGTGATGGGCAGCGATCACTGCCCGGTTTATTTGGAGATCAAACGCTAAGCCGTGCGTTTCTTTGGGTAGCAAGGGTTCGCCTTCCATTCGATGCAATAGATCGCGATGGCCCGTTCGGTGCTCTATGCAGTGATGTCTCGCTCCTATCCAGTGCGGTGCTCTATTCGGTGATGCCCTTGGCACAACAAAATCAGATTCTCGACGTCATTCGTGCCGCCTTCGCATCGGGGTTTGATGTGATGAATCTCGAGCAGTCTACGATGCGGACACCGGTGCCCATTCTGATCGATATGCCCGCACTGTCTTTGATATCTCAGATACACTTGATGCTTTACGGCTGCCGGGATTGGCAGGATTGTGCCCGCGGAGCTTGACGCACCATCGACATTTACTGGTCCCGGGACGACCCTTCCGCGCATCTTCTGACGCTTGGCTTTTTCGAGGGGATCTTTCTTCTCGATGAACAAATCCACCATCTCTTCGAAAGTTTCGACGAGAGTCGCGTGCCGCCGTTTGCCTTGACTCACCAAATCTTGAGCCTGACGCAGCTTCAGCATCAACGCTTCCGGCACACCGAGCTTCAATTCTACGAAAACCTCGGCGAGCTGCAGGATCTTCGCTTGCTCTTCAGTCGGCGCCGATTGATAGGTCGCCTTCTCGCGAACCGCGTTCCGGGGTGAAGCGATCGCGACTTCACGCTCGAGTTGACGTTTGGTGGAACTCTTTGCGAGATCCAACCAGTGCGACTGATTTTCGCGGGTGATCACCGAACAGATCGTCTTGGCTTTCGAAACCGAAACGCGGCCGGCGCGGATCTCGTGGGCGAGTGCGGGAACTTCCGCGGCCTTTCGTGAGACACCGATATAAATGTAGGCCATCTCTTCGGACAGACCAAGGCCGCGAACCGCATAGTCGAAAAGTGAGCTGAATTTCAAAGTGTAAAACACACGTTTCGCGCCGACCTCCTGTAGAATTTCGATCAGCTCGATCTCGCATTTCTTGAAGCGTTTCACGATCGCCATCGCCCGTTCATGAAGTCGCTGGATTTCATTCATCGCTCACCTCTTTTGACTTAGGTTCTTAGGTTCTTAGGTTCTTAGGTTCTTAGGTTCTTAGGTTCTTAGGTTCACTGGGATTCTCATCCTTCTAGTCCTGAAGAACGCACATTCATATCACGAGAAATTTGAATCAAAAGGCACGGCCGTTGAGCCCGATACACTGCACGTATTTCAATGCGGTTCGCAGCTCGGGAGCGACACGCAAAATAGAAACTCGAATTTTCGAAGAAGATTTCGCCTTACGAGCGGGGAGAGAGCGCCAAACACGACCGAGAATCACGTCAAGAGAAATCATCTAAGAATTAGTTTATCTCCACAAGCGAGATGCACATCTCAAAACTGAACGCGCACGTAAACAAATTTAGTGTTCACGAAAATGCGAAATATGTCTCGAAAACTGACTAAGTTTCAGCGGAATTCGGAGTGAAACGCGCAAGATTGAAACGCTGTATGCTCAGTGAGTAGTCGCTGTCGACGCATTCGACAGTCAGCGCATTCACGCCGCTTAGCAACAGGTACAGAAAGTGAACTGTTTAAGGGTATGAAAACGCACTGGCTGCCTTTCATTTTGAAACGCCTGATTCTGGGATTGCTTGCGACGGCGCCCCTCGCCCATGCGGGAATGGTGGCCAAGCCGTTCAACGACGACAGCGGCTACTCGTCCTGCAAACACAGCTCGGCCCGCAAAAAAGGCCTGAGAGCCGATCTGCAACGCGAACTCAACGCGCTCCTGACCGAC
>DAISHW010000400.1:0-2407 GCA_036822295.1 Bdellovibrionales bacterium
TTCTCCGATTAAAGTCATTCCGACCGAGTTTCAGCGGGTGATAGAAAATCTTCTTGAGAATGCCTTTGATGCGGTTACGACTTCGGGTGAAATATCCCTCACGGTTACGTCGAATGCGTCTCAATGTTTTGTCGTGATTGAAGACGATGGCTGCGGCATTCCCGAAGACGTAAGAGCGAACCTTTTCCTGGCCGGCGCGACGTTCGGGAAAGTAAATGGCGGCGGTCAGGGACTTCGATTCGTGAAATCGAAAATAGAAAGCTGGGGCGGACAGGTTTCCTACGGGCCGCTTCAACAAGGAAGTCGCTTTGAAATTTTACTCCCGTTAATGCAAACGGGTGTCGTCTTTGTTGGAGCTGTGGAGCCATCTCAACTTTTGGTTATTGATGATGACGAAAGTACGCCTTTTATTTTGGAAGCGCGGGGTTATGAGATTGAAGACGTGGCCGCGACTTTTGAGGAAGGCAAAAGCCTGATGGATAACCACCGAAGCACGGACCTTCCGATCCTGGTTGATGAAGACCTCGGCGGCGGGCTGCGCGGAACCGATCTCCTCCGGGCGGTTGGAGCCACCAAGACGACTTTTCTTTGCACGAACGACTACGACAACCCCGATGTTATCCGGCGGGCCAAGGCCGTTGGAGTGCGGATTACTCCTAAGCCCCTTTATCGTCTGGCACGTCCAATAATGGCGGCGGCTTCAGCGGATAGGGCTCCCCTGACTATTTTGGGCTAATAATTCCGCGTTTCCGCCCGCGTCCAATTCGATGTCCCCAGGGGGCCAGCACCATGTCGAATATAACGCCTTCCTAAACTGGTTGGCCGGAGTGGCAGAATGATTCCTTTCCTATACAGACTACCGCCCAGAAAGTAGGATTGTCAGGCGGGGGAAGCAACTTTGCAGTTTTCTTTTGAACAAACAGAACAGGGTCTTTACCTGATCAAGAAGAGCTATGCGGTTCAACGATCAGGTCATGGGAGTGATATTTCTGGCCCCTACTGGATGTTGATTGAGACAGAAATTTTAAAGGGGAAAATATGGTGGATCAGCGATCAGCTTGAGAAGGCTCCTCGCCAGAATCGACACTTTATTTTCATACCACCCTTCTCTTGGGCAATGGAAAATTATGAAAAGGGCACAGAAATTAAAGTAAAGGGATTGATTTCAAGGTCTAAGTTGAATCCGATTCAATTCACTGAGCCCATTTTGTTTTACTCCCCCGAAGCGCTCCCCCAAACTCTTGATGGAGCTACAGAATTCCTGAATGGAGTAAAGAATTATGAAACTATTGGTACGTGTACAAATCCCTCATCCCTTTCTGCGAGGGCAAAACGCCTCTTAGATAATAAATACCAAACTAGGATTGAGATTAAGGAAATTGCGACCCAACTAAAAACCCAGCCGGCAGTTTTATCGAGAACCTTTAAATCCGATTTTGGAGAAACTCCGGCATTTTATCGAAAAGGTCTTCGAGTAACTGTCGGAATGTACGAGCTTATGATGGGAGCACCACCAGTCCGCGCTGCGGAGCTTGCCGGATACTCAGATCTGGGAAGGTTCTACAAGCAGTTCAAAACTTACCTAAAGCAAACCCCAACCGAGTATTCACAAAAGTCAAAAAACGCCAAGAATCGTAGGCAAAAGTAGTTTACTCCTTTCGGACGGAGGATTTATGAAGATTTTTTGGTCTGCTTTTCTTTTGACGATGTTTTGTTTTGCGGCACCTTCAGTTTCATTTGCACAGCTAGTATGTCGAGGAGATCTTTCCCTTTCGACCGGAGATAAGGCTACGATCGCCTTTAGCCCTCCCACGCTACAAGAAGGCGGCAGCATGGGACTCTGGCACCCCATAACAGAAGATATAGACGCTGGAGTGCAGATGACCATTCAGAAGCTGCTTAAGGCGGCTGATGGGGTACGCGCATTCGTGACATATGACAGAACCAACTTTACTGGCTTCGTAACATTTGAAGCTAAGAAGTCACAAACCGGTGAACTTGTACTGAGTGACTTCAAAGGGTTTGAGGGAGATATTTCCTTTGGTCCTTCTGAAATAAAATGCACTCAAGAGTAAATTCAAAAAGCTTCAAAAACCCTGCTCTCTGAAATAGTCGCACACCGTGGAAGCCGCCGGAAATCCGAGCGGCTTCTGCATTTTTCCCCGCCATGTCCCCGTCGTCGCTCCAATGTGCGCTGGCTTTTGGAACACTTTGAACAAAAAAAGGGCGACCCTCACCCAAGTCGGTGAAGATCGCCCCTTCGTATTTCAGGTGGCATTGATAGGAAAATCGTTGGAGGTCACGGCCTGCGGCACTTCGACAGCGGCTTGCGCATTCGCGGCTTCCATTTTTCCGGAATCTGAATGTTGGTTTTCCTCCATTCGTGGCGAAGCCGCGCGGGCCTTAA
>DAISHW010000401.1:0-2390 GCA_036822295.1 Bdellovibrionales bacterium
ACAGTTTGGTTGAGCCACTCAACCTTCAAATTTCAACTAAGCGATGGGCGAGGCCTCGCTAAAACTCTTTCCAGTACGGGCTGTCCCGCAAGGTTTGCGAAAACTCATCTTTGAATTTGGACAAGCCTGGTTTTTCAGCTGGCCACGTTTCATCGGCCAACTGCAAAGCCGACTTAAAGTGACCGGAATAACTCAAGTCCATGAGCGCCTGCAAAAATGGATATGGAAGGTCGGGGCTGTCTTCTTTTTTAAAAGCGCGTACTATGCTCTGCTTCAGACGTTTCATTTTTTTTGCAGTTGGCTCCAGCTTCTTCATCAAATCAGTGGCCACCTCGTAGTGGTCTTGCCGAAACTTCAAAACAACTCTTCCGCCAGGAGATCCAGCAAAACACGCAAATTGGTAGTCGATGGCTCCGTCCCAAAATTCAATTTCGGGATATCCATCATGATCTAGATCAACCAATCGAATTGAAGAACTCAGTGCTTTGACCGTCACAAGTTTTTTAAGATTTTTACCGAGTTCAAAGATATGCAGAAAATGACAGCAATGAGCGCCGCCAGTCCAATTGGATATAACAAGGTTCGTTTTTCCATTGCCGGTGATATCGCGCCCTGAGTAAATGTCGACAGGTTCATCTGTGTTCGGTTCAAAATTATTTCCAAAGTAGTAGTGGTTGTCGATATCAACCTCTTCAAAAACTTTAACCTTTCCCTTTTTAATGACGACTTTTCCAAGACCGGTTTGAAAATCTTGAAGAAGCGAAACCTGATACGGGCCATATTTTTTCTTTTCCAATCTTCCATCGAGGGAGTAGGCAAAGATTGGAAATATCAAAATCATGAAAGATAAAATGAATTTGTTAAGACTTTTCACATTTCTCCAGTTGATCAAGGTATTTCTGAAAGATCTTTTTCTGTTTTATCGCTTCCAAATCGTCAGGCTTGCTTTTTAATTTCCCTTTGTAATTCATGACAGCTTCTTCCCATGAAGCTTCCCGGCCTAAATAAGATGAAGCCAGAACCTGTTTTTGAAAGAGCCAACGAATTCCCGCGCAAACATTGACGTTAGGATCGTTTAATTCATCTTTTGTCACCGTTAAAAAATGATCTCGAAGTTCTCCTTTTTCATCTCCCAGATTTTTACGGGTTGAATTTAAAATTTGCATGAGACCGCGAGCACTATTTGAGTTTTTCTTATCAGCCAACATCTTGGAGTTAAATCCGGATTCCGAAGCGATCAAAGCTTTGACTACATTTGGGTCCAGCGGCGCTTTAGGCTTGAAAACATCATTCCAATACTTTGTCCATCCCGCGATAAAGTTGTCGTATTGATCCCCTTTGTTTTTAAATCCCAAATCGAGAGAACATGGTCTCTCTTTTACCTTTGAAAAATTCTGATCCGCCATCTCTTGAATTTCATCGGGGTAAAGCTGATCTTTTCCGGTGGGATTGCGTGCGCAATGCCCATGGCGGGTTGTCACACCACCAGCGGGATTCTCCTTGCTTGGCGGAGTTTTCATTGGATGTGTACGCACCCAATGTTCACCGGCAGGACATAGTCGCCAAGAGTGCAGATTCTTTGGTTCAGCTATTTTTTTTGTTTTCTTTTTGGCAGCTTTTTTCATAATGCTTTTTTATCTATGCAGCCTCTTGCTACTTTGCCCTTCGAGTTTGAGTTGGGTTACACCATCATACGGTAGCCCTTAAAATGAGCCACTGATGAACGTATATGCAATTAATTTTACCACACAAATATCATTTAAGATATTGAAATCATTGACTATTTTAAAAACCCGAGTAGCCGAGAGGCAGGCGCGAAGCGCCGCCCGTGATTAAGCATAAGTGTCATCTTCGAACGAAAATGGTGGAGGCGGCTGGAATTGGCACCTGATCTTCTTCCGGGGTCGTATCCCAACTAAACTGAAAATTGCGATGCCTTTTTGAATCATACCGAGTCCCAAAGAATTCCTTCCGCTCACGCTTTCTCGAATGACTTCCGCCAAAAAGCGATGTATTTACAAGCCGTTACAGACCGCTTTCGCATGCTATGTTGGACCTATTGGAGGTCATATGAAATCATCGAAGACACTCAAAAGCTGGAAGTCGCTTGCGAGCGAGTCGAAGGCACGTCGCAAGACTAAGCTCACTCAGGAGCAAGTCGAAAAGCTGAATAAGATTTTTGAAGAGATCGAGCGGGAGCAGGAGACAAATAAAGAAGATTCGAAACGCAAAATCGCGCGGCAGCCAGAGGTTTAATTGGGAAGAGTCATTCCATTTTCAGAAGTCGAGTCCTACCTTGCTTCCATTAAAAAAGTGGATACGCACAAGGGAACAAGGCCGCGTCCCGCGTCTGGTGGGAATTGGTAGTTGAAAAAGAGGGGGAAGTCTCC
>DAISHW010000402.1:0-2355 GCA_036822295.1 Bdellovibrionales bacterium
GTGACTGATCGACACGCGCCGCACTTTGGGGGCCGGGACTTTGCCGAGATCCACGATAGCACCGACGTCGGTTTCACCAAGCTCCGCGAGTCGCTCGCCCAGCGTTTGGCGAAGTCTGAGCCGGTAACCGTCTATGTCGGCGCCCAAGTCGGGGCGGACGATCAATTCGAAACTCCGAAAGCCCAGCCGGTCGCCCAACGTCATTTTTTTTCGCCTCGCAGTTGGGATTGCAATTCGTCGATGACGGTCGCGTCGAGTTGCCCGAAATCAGCGGCTTTACCGACCGAGTCCCCGAGCGTCGTGTAGTACAGGTATTTCAAGTGGTTCGATTCGAACTCGGAACGCATGCGAATGCATTCATCACCGGAATGTAATCGGGTCAATATGTAAATTTTAAAAAGAGGCGCGGGCCGGTTACGCTGAGTCCATGAGCAAAACACGTATGGTTTTATGATTCGGCCTTGGGCGAATACCTCGAAGATAGACTAAAGGCGGGATGGGCGTTCCAGGCTAGTGAGCGCCGCGATTTCTTTCTATAATCGTCTTTTAGGGAGAGCTCGCATGCTCAAATACATGGCCGCCATGATTTTCGTGTCCTTCAACGCTTCGGCCCAGTGGGCGACGATCAAGCATCCGACCAGCGAGCCGCTGGCGACGATCTCGAAATGTTTTTCGGAGCTTCCGACCGTGCCGGGTAAAAGTCAGATGGCGTTTTACGGCGACCACGTCAATCAAGGTTTACACAACCCCGATTGCCAGCCGCGCACCCTGATCGTGAAAAGCAAATCGATACACGATCAGCAGGTCGCGCTTTACCGCGACAATCCGGCGCAGCCCAAGAACCCCGCCAATACATGGTGAATCTGGACAATAATCCGCCGCGACTGATGGTCGATCCCGACACCAAGTCGAAAGAGATCGCCGCGACCTCTGGAAACGTCGACGACAACGCCAAGACCAGTTTGCTCAAGGAGACGCGCTTGGAGTTGAGCCTGCGCGTTCAGGCGCTCGACAATAAAGAAGTCCAAGGCGGCCCGGGCGACCTTGCCAGCATGGAGGCCTGCTTGGCCTTGATGGCAGCGCCCCCGGGACAGCCGCGTGATTTGGCCACCCTGGGCGCGGTGGCCTCTTGGAAAGCGCGCTTGTGCAAAAAGGCGAAGACCTATTGTTCCGAGAATGCGTCGCCGCGTGGGGGATCCGAGCGCCAGGGCGAGGATCCGGCGGCAAAAGGCACGAATTAACGTGCATGCGCTTTATCTACGTGATTCCCGTATATAACGAAGCGGATCAAGTTAAGCGGCTGGTGGAACAGCTGCGTCCGTTCTTAAAGCAACAAAAGGGCAGCGCCGTTTGGCTTGCCGACAACGGCAGCACCGACGGCACATGGGAACGCGTCGAGAAACTGCGCGGTGAAAATCCAGGGCTCGTCGAAGGTGTCCGACTCGGCGAAAAAGGACAGGGCCGCGCGTTCCGCGCGGCGATGTCCGAGTTGAATCGGCGGGGAATCGAACCCGAAACGCGGATCGTGTTTTCCGCGGCCGATCTTCCGTTCGGCTTTTCCGACGTGGAATGCGTGATCACGCGAGACCTAAAACAAGACCTGGTGATCGGCAGCAAAGCTCATCCGCGCAGCTCGGGCGGTCGCGGTTGGAAGCGCCGGCTGATGTCTTTCGCATATCGCAATTTGCGTTTCGTCTTGCTCGGTATGAGCACGCGCGATCCGCAGGGCAGTCTAATTTTCAGAGCGAGCTTCTTGCCGCTATATGAACGCTGTTATGCGGTGGATTTCTTTTTCACCACGCAACTCGTCTATTTCATGGAATGCGAAGGCGCGAGCGTGATGGAAATTCCCGTCGACACCCGGCCCGACTTTCGACCGTCGCGCGTGAATCCGCTCCGGGACGGATGGCGGGTTTTCAAACAAATTTTCGCGTTCGCCCGTCAGCAGGGTCGAGTTCCGCGTCCGACGGAACATCATCTCCTCCCGTCTTAAGCGGAGTTTTGCTAAACTTTTCCAGAGGATTCAACGACATGTCGACGGCATCCGAGAAGGAAAAACTCAGCGCCATCGCGCGCGGGCACAGCTACGAAAGCGGCTTCAACGGCCGTTTGGGCAAGTATCGGATTCAACTGATCGCCGAGAACATCGCCGGGATCGCGGGGGAAAACCAAGTTCTGGAGATCGGCGCGGGCGAGGGGCCTATCACCTCTTATTTGAGCTCGTATTTCAATGATGTGACCGCGATCGAGCCGGCCGACGACTATTTCGCGCTTCTTACGCGCCGCTTTGAGTCCGCCAAAAACGTTCATCTGCACCATGGTTTGTTCGAGGACTGGCAAAGCGAACGGTTGTTT
>DAISHW010000403.1:0-2340 GCA_036822295.1 Bdellovibrionales bacterium
TTCCTGGCCGGTGTTTCTGTCCGCACGATTGATCGCACGATCCAGCGCGGAGAGCTGAACACCAAGATGGTCGGACGGCGGCGTCTGGTACTGAAATCAGAACTTGAGGCATGGCTCAACCGAAAGGATTAAGACCATGTCTAAGATCGAAAAATCTGTTCCCCGGTCTCCCGGAATCTATCGCATCTTTAACGTAGACGCCGATGGCCGCCAAACACCCGATGGCTCTTACCGGGTCCGAAAGCGCGTGCAGATTGGTGGCCGGTGGACCACTCGTAGCTCCACTTTCGATAGCCTTGACGAAGCGAAGGCTTGCCAGCGACAAACTCACGAAGACGTATGCAGCGGCACAGAAAGCCCCGTAACTTTCGCGCAGCTTCAGGAACGCTTCCTTCACTTTAAAGAGCATGAGGAATGCTTAGCCCCCGGCACGATTCACGGCTATCGAAGTCGTGCTCGACACCTTCGCTTCTTCGCGGACTACGAAGTTCGGCAAATCACCGCGCAAGTCGTCGACGGCTGGGTGAATCTTCTGCTTGATCCCGCTTACAAGGCGCTACAAAGCACCTCCAGACGTGATTACGAGCATGAGCTTACGCTTTTGACCGCGATCCTTCGCTACCACCGAGAGTTTTGCGACGAGACGTATCTCGTGCCGATCCTCGCCCGTCACCGAAAGCGGCTCTGTCCGAAACGCCGGGAGCCCGAAGAAATCCGCTTCTTGTCGGTTCAAGAAGAAGCCGCGTTTCTGGACGCGCTGAAAACCCGGCCGCTCTTTCACGACCTCGCGCTTTTCCAACTCCACACGGGAGCGCGCATCGGTGAAGCAGCGGCCATGGAATTTCACGCCGTCGATTTCTCAAGCGGCTTCGCGATTCTCCGCCAGCATCTCCATTGGGATCGCTCGAAAGGTGGGCCTATAGTGCCTCTACCGGGCACCAAGGGCGGTCCTGAGCGAAGGGTGGACCTCACCGCAACGTGCACGCAGATGCTGCGGGAAAGGCGCAGGCTTTCTCCAGGACGCCTTGTCTTCGCCGACGCTAAGACCGGCACCTGGCTTGCCTATCGCTCAATCCAACACGTCTACGGGTCGGCGCTCAAGCAGCTTGGCCTGCCTCATCGCGGAACCCACGTTCTGCGGCACACGTTCGCGGTGCGCTTCTTGGATCAAACCAAGGACATCCACGCACTTCAGAAGTTGATGGGGCACAAAGACCTCGAACAAACCCAGGTCTACGCCAAGTATTCGTCGTCTTCAGTGACCCGTTCGTTTCAGCTTTTTCGCGGAGGAAAGGAAGAAAACCACGAACTCGTTCCGCAGCTCGTTCCACGGCCCCACGGCTCTTGAAATTTTCTAAGTGATTTCAGGGGCACTGAAGGTAGGTGGCGGAGAGGGCGGGATTTGAACCCGCGGTACAGCTTTTGACCGTACGAGCGTTTAGCAAACGCTTGGTTTAAGCCACTCACCCACCTCTCCAGCGGGGTCTAAAGCTTTGAAAGATCGAAGCTGCCATAGCCCCCTGGCAAATTCAAGCCTTCGAAACCCTTAAAGATCCTTGATTTCCCGGCACTCACCGTCTAAAACGAGCCTTCCTTTTCAAGGATCGCGCGCTCGTAGCTCAGCTGGATAGAGTACTTGACTACGAATCAAGTGGTCGGAGGTTCGAATCCTTCCGAGCGCGCCAGTTTTTCCGATTCTTTCCTTAATAATTTATAAATTTCGAAGGCTTAGCCAACCGTATTCAGCGTGCGGCCGGTGACTTTCACGAACACTTCCGACATGGCGTCGCGACACTTTTTTGATCAAATTTGTGAGAGTTGAAGAAGTTGCGCTGGCTTTCACCAGACTCGTTGGCGAGCTCGCGAATCGCGAACCTAAATACCCCTGGGTTATTGGCAGAGTTCCATTTCAACTCGATAAGCTTGACTCTCGAGACGTTGGAAGCGGAACTCGCAGAAATAATTCACATCGACCATGCGGCCCCCGTGCACGAAGATGCCGCGCCCGCCTTCGCAAGCCACCCCCACGTTCCCGCCGTCGTTTTCCATCTCGACACAATCGCGCCAGCCCGAGGCGTCGCCGTTGTCGCCTTTGGCGTGGTTTTTGGAAACGACATTCGCATAGTTGAGGTAATTCGTAACGGAGCGCGAAGTGTAGGCCGCGGCGACGAGCGAGCCGATCGAGAAAAAGGCGAGAGCGAGAATATAAAACCGCATGCGCCTTTTTATTGTGCAGTCGGCCCGATAGACAAGCCGAATTTCTGGACCTGCGTTCGCGTCGTGATGGGTGTATACCCTTGAGCATGAGAGTGTGGATCGGTTTGTGCGTGATTCTGATCG
>DAISHW010000404.1:0-2337 GCA_036822295.1 Bdellovibrionales bacterium
GCACCGGTTATCCAAAAATCTACCGCGAACAATTTGGTAGCCAGAACTCGAATTTGGATCCTTCGTTGACGTGCGAGCTCACGGTGATTTTGCCGCCGTGGCTCTTCACGATCTGGCGGCAAATCGCGAGCCCGAGGCCGGTGCTTTTCTCGCCGGCCGTGGCTTGGACGTTCGCGACGCCGAATTCACGAAAGAGTTTCGGCAAGTCGTCCTTGGGAATCCCCGCGCCTTCATCCGTGACCGAAAAGAAAAGCCGGTCGTCCGACGACCAAACCTGAAGATCGACGCGGTCCCCGGTCACCGAAAACTTTACGGCGTTGGAAATCAGATTCTCCAGGACCTGCCGAATGCGCAGCGGGTCGAGCGGCCACTCGGCCGGGCAGTTCTCGTGAACGTGGAATTTTAGGACGATTCCCTTGCGCACGCAAATCGGCCGCAGATCCTCGCTCGTTTCCACAACGAATTTCTTCAGCGGCACCCGGATTTTCTTAACGGAAAGCCGGTTCGAGCGCAGCGAAGCCAAGTCGGAGAGTTCCCCTATCAAAGACCAAAGCACCTGCTCGTTTCTGCGAATCACCGAAAACATCTGCTTCGTGGACTCGTTCAACCTGGGAAACTCGTCCGAGTTCGCCAGCAAATCCGAGAAGGAAATCATGACGCTCAAGGGGGATCTGAGATCGTGCAGAACCTTCGAGAACATCACCTTCTGATTTTTATTTTCTTCCTTTGAACGGTGCAGCTCCGCGCGTTCGACCACCAACGCCAATCCCTGGGCGACCGACTCCAGAAGCTTCAGGTGCTCGAGGTTGTAGACGTTCGCTTTGACGCTCGAAAAAAACACGACCCCGAAGGAGTTGTCCTGCAACCGCAGCGGAAACGTCAGGCTCGAGCGCATCCCGTCTTGCACGATCAATCTGGTCGACTGCGAGTCGGGATGCTCGCGCAGGTAGATCTCCAGATCGGCGATCACCCGGGGTTTCCCGGCCTTGAGCACTTGCTCCAGGCTGCTGCCGGCGATTTCCGCCGAGTATCCGATTTTCAAATGTTCGACGGGCACTCGGGACGCGACCCATTTTGCGCACAGATAGTCGCCATCCTGAATGGCGATTCCCACGCGGTCGAAAGGAACGAAAAGGCGGAGCGTCTGGAAAATATAGTCCAGTATCTCTTCTTCGGGATGGCCGCTCAGAATCTTGCGATAAAGCGCGCGCAGCGTGTCTTCAGCCCCATCGGGAATAGAGCCGTTGGTTTGTAAACCGCGAACATCGTCAAAAGAGAGATAATCTTCCATTTTGCCTCCATTGTTTTCCCTTATTCCTTTCTTTTTGGCCTTTGTTCTTTTGTGCAAAGTTCATACGCCCCTTGATACGCGCGGGCGAGCTATTTGAGAGCGGATGAAACCGGCTTTGAGACAAAATGTCTCTTTGCCGGACGACTTGTCTCACCCGGTTTTCTCAACGCGCTTTTAGGAAACCCCGGCGGTGTATTTCCGTTGGCATCCCCGTTGCTTAACTGTGGGGCATTACAAACCGAGGAGAGAAAATGAAGGCCATTCCCGCAATCAGCAAATACATGACGACGGTCCCCCATACGATCGGCGCCGAGCAGACGCTCGAGAAGGCCGAGAAGATGATGTCTGAATTCCGGGTGCGTCATTTACCCGTGCTCAGCGGTGGCAAGATCGTGGGAATCCTGTCGGATCGTGATGTTCGTTTGGTGGAAAGTTTTCGCGACGTCGATCCCCAGAAAGTGAGCGTCGAGGAAGCTTATTCGCCCGATCCCTACATCACTTCCCCGAACGCCTCCCTGGCCGACGTCTGTTCGGAAATGGCCGCGCACAAATACGGATGCGCGCTGGTGTGCGACAACAACAAATTGGTGGGCATCTTCACTTGGATCGACGCGCTCAACGCGTTCAACGAACTTTTGAGCACGCGGTTGAAGCAATAAGAAGCTCCTGAGAATTCAGGAGTAAATTCAGGAGAGAAAATGAAATCGATGTTTTTCCGGAAAATCGTCTGGGCCGTCGACGCGCTCGAGGAGTCCGAAAACCAAAAGAACGTCCTTTACGCGCTGGGCGCCCTGACTCGTCCGACTCAAGCCGCGGTCGAGCCCGTGTACATAGCGACGACGCCCTATGTAAGGGCCAAGGCGACTCCTCCAGCGGACATCGAGCAAGCGTTTACGGCGCTCGCGGAAAAGCGCTTGGCGGAACTCGTCCGAAAAAGCGACATCCCCACGATGACCTCCGGAAAGATCCTGGTAAATCGAAAAGGTCTTTTAAGAAGCGAGGTTCAATCCCTGATCGACCATGCGAAAGAGGGCGACGCCGACCTG
>DAISHW010000405.1:0-2332 GCA_036822295.1 Bdellovibrionales bacterium
AAAAGAAAGTCGTAAAAGACTTCCCAGAGGCGCAGCACATCTCGAATGAAGACTTGCTGGAGCTTCCGGTCGACGTGCTGGCGCCGTGCGCGCTCGAAGGCGTCATTCATAAAGACAACGCCAAGAACGTGAAAGCCAAGATCATCGTCGAAGGCGCCAACGGTCCGACCTCGCGCGAAGCGGACGAGATTTTGGACTCCCGCGACATCGTCGTCGTGCCGGACATTTTGGCCAACGGCGGCGGCGTGGTCGTCAGTTACTTCGAGTGGGTACAGGATATCTCGTGGCTGTTCTGGTCCGAAGATGAGGTCCGCAACAAACTGCGCGAGATCATCTACAAGGCCTTCGACAAATCGTGGGCGTTTGCCGAGAGCAATTCGGTCAACATGCGCACGGCCGCCATGGGGACTTCGCTCCTGCGTCTCGAACGCGCGATGAAGTTGCGTGGTCAAGCCTGGTGACGCCGGTGAAGCCATGGTTATGGCTCTCACCGGCGCTGGCGCATAAACTCAGTCCGGTCGCCCTCAACGGCATTTCCATGTTTTCGAATCACACGCCGGCCGAGTGGCGGGCGTGGAATTGGCGCAACTTGAACTTTCCCAATCGCTTAGGCGTCGCGGGCGGCGTCGACAAGAACGCGCAGAACGTGCGCGCGTGGTGGTCGATGGGCGCGGGCTTCATTGAAATCGGCACCGTCACCCCGAAACCGCAGCCGGGAAATCCCGGCGTGGTGGTCGATCGCGACCTGGCCCACGGGGCGCTGTGGAACCGTTTGGGATTTCCCTCTCATGGCGTGGAGCGCGTGCGCGCGCGATTGTCGGCGTTGCAGCGGCCGTTTCCGACCCCTTTATTCGCGAACATCGGCAAGAACGCGACGACATCGCTGGACGACGCTTCGAAAGATTATGTTTTGCTCCTCGAGCGATTGACCGGTCTGGTCGATGGCTTCGTCGTGAACATCTCGAGTCCGAACACGGCGGGCCTGCGGGAACTGTTGAAACCGGCGCGCTTGCGGGACTTCCTGACGCCGATCATGGCGGCGCGGCCCCGGGGCCGTGAACCGATTTTGTTGAAGCTCAGTCCCGACATGTCGGACGCGGAGCTCGAAACGGCTTTGCAGATTTCGATCGAGCTCGACATCGACGGTTGGATTTTGACCAACACCTCGCAAGGCTTGCGCGAGGGACTGTCGTTTCCCGAAGGCGGCGGCGTTTCGGGCCGGCCATTGTCTTCGCGCTCGCGTCAGTTTTTGAAGAACGCCTTGAATATATTGGGAGCGAATCGGCGCGGACGCCTGGTCGTGTCGGTCGGCGGCGTGATGAGCGAGTCCGACGTTTTCGATCGTCTAGCTCTGGGCGCCGATCTCGTGCAAGTCTACTCCGCGCTGATTTTCGAGGGTCCTTATTTTTTCCGGAGGGTCGCTGCGTGTCCGCAAGCAAATCCAAACCTCCGGTAAAAAAGCGCAACACCTGGATTCCCGTGGTCGCGGCTTTGATGCGACGGCAGGGCAAAGTGTTGGTGGGGCAGCGGCCCGACAGCGGCTCTTTACCGCGCACCTGGGAGTTTCCCGGCGGGAAAATCGAACTCGGTGAATCGCCCAAAGAGGCCCTGAAGCGGGAACTCAAAGAAGAGCTGGGCGTGGACGCCGAGATCGGCGAACTGAAATTCTGCGGCACGCACACCTATGGCAAAACCGGAATCATCTTTTTGTTTTTCGAAGTGAAGTTCTGGAAAGGCCAGACCAAGACGCAACAGCATTTGGACCTGCGTTGGGTGACGCCCAAAGAATTCGGCCAGCTGGAGCTGCCCGAAGCCAACTCCAAATTTTTAAAGCAACTTTTGGAAGTGCTCTGATGGCGCGCGTGCTGGTCTTCGTGGACCGCGCGCCGGGCGATCCCGAGTGGAAAGGCGCCTTCGCTTGGGATTTGATCCGCGGGCTGGCCGAGAGCCAGCACCAAGTCTTGGCGCTGACGATTTTGGATCCTTCTGAAGTCGATATCTCCCATCCGCGCCTGACGATCGCACGGCCCGCGCCGAGCTGGAACGTGATGTTCGCGCCCCGATTCTTGCGCGCCGTGATCGGCTTTCGGCCCGAGATCGTGCATTCGATCGGTCTGCGCTCCGCGCGCGGCTTCGCGCCCCTGACCGTGTGGCCGATCCTGAACAGCGCCTGCGTGGCGCTGCCCGGCATGCGGCGCTTTTCAACTTTCTTTGACGAGAAAGATTTGCTCGAGGGCGATCCGGCGTCCGGTTGGCATCGCGGCTCGCGGCGGGCGACGGCGTTCACCGTGCGGGCGCGGGAGTCATTGCGTGAACGCCTGGGCTTTGACCT
>DAISHW010000406.1:0-2327 GCA_036822295.1 Bdellovibrionales bacterium
TGCGCAAGAAGATCGCCGAAAACATGCAGATGGCCAAACATGTGATTCCGCACTTCACGTTGATGGAAGAAGCGCGCGTCGATGAGTTGGTGAAAGTGCGCGCGGCCGCCAAGGAGCATGCCGAAAAGTACGGCGTGAAGGTCACTTACCTGCCGTTCATCATGAAGGCCGTGATCGCGACCTGCCGTGAATTCCCCATGTTCAACGCGAGCATGGACGATCAGGCGGGAGAGATCGTTTACAAGAAATACTTCAACATGGGCTTCGCGGCGGACACGCCGAACGGCTTGATGGTGCCGGTGGTGAAGAACGCCGATTTCAAAACGGTGTTGCAGATCTCGCAAGAGATCCAACAGCTCGCGGGCAAGGCGCGTGACGGTAAACTGGCGTTGGAAGATATGAAGAACGCGACGATCACCGTGACCAACATCGGTTCGGTGGGCGGTTTGTACGCGACCCCGATCATCAATCATCCGGAGGTCGCGATCCTGGGTGTTTACAAAATCCAGGACAAACCGATTTGGAACGGCAAAGAGTTCGTTCGCGGCCAAGTCATGAACTTCACGATCACTTGCGATCACCGTTTGATCGACGGCGCGGTGGCGGCGAACTTCATGAAGGCTTTCGTGGCGCGCATTGAAAACCCGAGCCAGCTGATGCTGGACATGATCTAGGAGTTGGATTCGTGGCTGATAAATTCGACGTATGCGTGATCGGTAGCGGGCCGGGCGGTTACGTGGCCGCCATCCGGGCCGCGCAAATGGGTAAGAAGACCGCGATCGTCGAGCGGGCGGCGTTTGCCTGAACATCGGCTGCATCCCCTCGAAGGCGATGATCACGGCGGGGCACTTCCTGCACAAGATGAAGCACGACGCGCCCGAGATGGGCTTTCAGCTCCCGAAGGACATCAAGATCGACATGGCTCGTCTTCAAGAGTGGAAGCAATCCGTTTGCGGCAAGATGTCGGGCGGTGTCGCGCAGCTTTTGAAGGGCAATTCGGTCACGGTGTTCATGGGCGAGGCGACGTTCACGTCGGCCAAAGCGCTGAGCGTGAAGTCGAAAGACGGCGTGAAGACGATCGAAGCCGTGAACTTCGTGGTGGCGACCGGTTCGCGCCCGATCGAAATTCCCGGCTTTACGATCGATGAGAAAGACGTTTTGTCGAGCACCGGCGCTTTGGCGCTGAGCGAGAAGGTCGAGCGCCTGGTGGTGATCGGCGGCGGTTACATCGGTCTAGAGATCGGCTCGTACATGGCGAACTTCGGCACGAAAGTGACGGTGGTCGAGGCCGCTCAGGCTTTGCTGAACGGCGTGGCGGATCCGGATTGCGTGCAGGTCGTCGCGCGCCGCTTGAAAAAGAACGGTGTTGAAGTCGTTTTTAATGCCAAGGCCAAGGGTTGGAAGAAGGGCAAAGGCGGCTTGGACATCACCATCGATGTCGAGGGCAAAGAGCAGGTGATTCAGGCCGATAAGATTTTGCTCACGGTCGGCCGCCGCCCGAACAGCGATCAGTCCGGTTTGAAGAACATCGGCCTGCAGATCGATGAGCGCGGGTTCGTGAAGGTGAACGCGCAACGCAAGACCAATCTTCCGGGCATCTGGGCGATCGGTGATGTGGCCGGTCAGCCGATGCTCGCGCACAAGGCTTCGCACGAGCGCGTACGACGCGAAGACGGTGCCGGCGGTGATCTTCGTCGATCCCGAGATCGCCTCGGCGGGTTTGATGGAGAGTGAGTGCAAGGCCCAGGGCTTTGGCGACTTAAAGATCGGCAAGTTCCCGTTCGGCGCCAATGGCCGCGCGGTGAGCATGATGGAGACCGATGGTTTCGTGAAGATCATCGCCGACGCCAAGACGCACGTGGTGCTGGGAGTCCACATCGTGGGTCCCGAAGCGAGCAACCTGATTTCCGAGGCCGCTCTGGCCATCGAGATGGGCGCGCGTTTAGAGGATATGGCTTTGACCATTCATCCTCATCCGACCCTTGGCGAGACGATGATGGAGGCCGCGGAAGCGGCGCTTGGTCACGCGATTCACATCATTCAAAAGCCGTTGAGTCGCGCCGGCTCCACGAACGGGCAGAGACCGCACGCGTGATTTTCGAGGACTGGGGAGTCGTGGAATACGAGGCTTCCAGTCAGCGCCAGCTCGAGTACATCGAGCGGGTGGCCGAGACCGGTGACGAGCGCTTGGTGTTCGTCACCCATCCTCCGGTAGTGACCTTGGGGCGCGCGACGTCGCGTGAAGAGGACCTGATCGGTTGGTCGGGCTCTTTGATAGAAACCTCGCGCGGCGGGCGCGCCACTTACCACGGCCCCAATCAAATCGT
>DAISHW010000407.1:0-2309 GCA_036822295.1 Bdellovibrionales bacterium
CGGCGCGGAATTCTACGGCGACGTCTCGCGCCGGCTCGCCCCGAAAGGAGTCGTGTATCGATGGCGTTTTGAATAAAGTGAATCCGGGCAGTCCGCTCGACAAAGACATCTACGGTCTTCCGCCCGAAGAAGCCGCGAAGGTCCCGTCGGTGCCGAAGACTCTGGACGAAGCGATCATGAACCTGCGCAAGAACCACGACTTCCTCCTCAAAGGCGAAGTCTTCAGCGAGGACATGCTCAACACGTGGCTCGACTATAAGTACGACAAAGAGATCATCCCGATGCAACAGCGCCCGTCCCCGTACGAGTTCTATTTGTATTACGATCTCTAAAAGGTACGCCGTTCCGTTTTTGCGACCGTGCGCACCACTAAATTGAGATTCGGGCTCCCGACGGAGCCCGTTTTTTATTTCTGTGAGGGTTTACGGCTTCGGGATGCACTTGTCGTAGCCGCGGTCATAGCCGACCGGGCACGTGGCGATGTAGCCTCCGCAAACTTTGAAGTCCGCGATGCCGCCGGCCGAGCCCAGAATGCGGATAAACTCGTACGAGCTATCCGTATGCAGAGCAACGTCGACCATAACACCTGTAGCGGACCCACCTGTGCAACGCTGAACCAGAGCTCTATCGCGCCCCTTCGTCTCCGATTGAGTGACATAAATCTGAAGATTGCGTCTCTCCGCGAATGTTTCCACCTCGCGGTAAGCACGACTTTTCTTAGCCAAATAAATGGCGAGTTGCGACGGATCGAGCGCCACTTCGCTATACTCTTCGCTATCGTCAAACTCGGCCTCGATCAGCCTATCTTCGCGATTCTGCTCTTTCGCGCTGAGGGCGAAGGCTTGGCTCGAGACCATAACGGTCATCAGCAGGATGAACATACGCACGGGGATCCTCCTTGTTTTTTGTAACGGGAGCCTAATGAGCATGGGCAATGCCCGAATGGCGGCGAACCTATTGGATTTGGCGAGCCCAAAGCGGCTCTACCGGTCACCCTCAGCCCAATCTCGGCATCCCTACCGGAAATTCCGCCTGAAGCCCGTCCCCGACGCAGAGCTTCGGCGCCGGCGACGAAGCTCTGCGTCGTGCGCGGCCTCGCTTGGACCCTCATGTGTCAGCCCCGTATACTTGCCGAATGCAAAAAATCATACTGACCGCCCTGATTCTCTTCGTGGCCGCCGGCTGCTCCACCAGCTCCAAAAAATCGCCGCAATTCAAAACCGCGCGCGAGATGCCGGTCGAAGCCTTCTTCCAAAACCCCGTGCTCTACGGCTACCGCGTTTCGCCCGACGGCAAGACGATGGCGCTGCTCAAACCCTGGAAATCGCGCCTCAACATCTTCGTCCACCCCGCAGGCAAACCGAAAGATCTGAAGCAGGTCACTTTCATTGAAGAGCGCGACATCGACGGCATCCACTGGAAGGGCAACGACCACGTGCTCTACACGCGCGACACGGGCGGCGACGAAAACACCCATGTCTACTCCACCAACGTGCGCACCGGCGAAACCAAAGACTTAACGCCTTACCCAAAAGTGCGCGCCGACATCGAAGACGATCTCGAAGAGCTCTCGCCCACCGACATCCTGGTCACGCACAACCAGCGCGATCCGGAGTACTTCGATCTTTACCGTCTGAATGTCGCCACCGGCGATGCCAAACTGATCGGCAAGAACGACAAAAAGTACGAACAGTGGCTCACCGATCATACGGGTGAGGTGCGGGGAGGCGTGCAGTCCGACGGCGTGAACAAAGCCGTCTTCGTTTCACCGGCGCCGGGCAAACCCGTGAAGAAAATCTTCACGTCGAATTTCCGCACCTCGTTCGCGCCGATCGCCTTCACCTCGGACAATAAAAATCTATTCGTGCTCACCAACCACGGCAGCGATGTGGTGCGCGTAGTGGAAATCGATCCGTCACTGCCCTCCAGCAGATTCATCGTGCGCGCGATCGCGAGCAACACGCGCTATGACTTGAACGGCGGCGCGTACTCCGAGGTGCGCAAATCGTTGAGTCGCTACTCGGTCACCACCGATCGCGGCGAAATTCATTGGCTGCATCCCGAAGACCGCACGGATTGGCAGACCCTGGGCGCGAACTTCCCGGGCCGCATCTTAAGACTCGCCAATCACTCCCGCGATGAACGCCAATGGGTGGTGAAAACCGACGGTGACACGACCGACGGCGAATACTTCCTTTACGATCGAAACACCAAACAAGCGACTTCGCTCGGCGCGGTCGGCACCAGCATCAATCCGGAACTCATGTCGGAGATGAAAACCGTCGAGTACCAAGCGCGCGACGGCCTAA
>DAISHW010000408.1:0-2303 GCA_036822295.1 Bdellovibrionales bacterium
TCGCCGCGCTCTTCGATCAACTCGACGGCCGGGTCGCGCGCGCCACCAACGCCACCAGCCGCTTCGGCGCCGAGTACGATTCATTGAGCGATCTGGTGAGCTTCGGCCTGGCGCCGGCGCTGATGCTGTTCTTATGGTCGCTCGAACCCTTCGGCCGCATCGGCTGGCTCGCGAGTTTCTTTTACGTCGCGTGCGGCGCCTTGCGCTTGGCGCGTTTCAACGTGCAAAGCGGTTCGGTCGAGAAAGCCTATTTCCAGGGGCTGCCGATTCCGATGGCCGCGGGCATCGTCGCGTCGTCTGTCTTGGCGTTCGCCGACCTGGAACTCGATGCCGCCCGCCACTGGGGCCTGCTGGCGATGACGTTCCTGCTCGGCTTCGTGATGGTGTCGACGTTCCGCTATCGCAGCTTCAAAGACATCGACTTCAAACGCCGCTTGCCGTTCCGCTACCTGCCGGTCGCGGTGTTCATCTTCGCGATGGTCTTGATTCGCCCGGAAACCACCCTCTTCGTCGTCTTCATCAGCTACGCGATTCTGGGAGCGGTGTTCGGCATTTGGCGCCTGGGGGCCCGTCATCCCAGCAATCTGAAGCCCTATTCGCCGGAAGCCGGCGAAGACCTGCACGAGGAACTCGAGAGCCATGACACGCGCGCTTAACGTCGGCATCGTCGGCGCGACCGGAATGGTCGGCGAAGTTTTCTTGCAACTGCTTGAAAAACGCGATTTTCCCGTCGGCGCGCTGAAGCTCTTCGCCAGCCAACGTTCACAAGGCCACACGCGCCGGTTCAAAGGACAAAACGTTTCGATCGATCCCTTGTCGGCCGACGGATTCAAAGGTCTAGACGTCGTTTTCTTCTCGTCCGGCGACGATATTTCGAAAGAATGGGCGCCGCTGGCGGTCGAAGCCGGAGCCGTCGCGATCGACAATTCCGCCGCTTTCCGCATGGCCGAAAACACGCCGCTGGTCGTGCCTGAAGTCAACGGCGACATCCTGCCCGGACCCGGCGTGCCGATGTTGATCGCCAATCCCAATTGCTCGACGATCCAACTCGTCATGACGCTCAATCCTTTGCGCCGCGATTTCGGCTTGGAGTCGGTGCACGTGGCGACCTATCAATCGGTGAGCGGCGCCGGCAAAGCGGGACAAGAAGAACTCTCGGACCAGCTCATTCAATGGAGCACCGGGACTCCCATTGATTCTCCAGAGACTTTTCCACATCCGATCGCCATGAACGCGATTCCGCAGATCGGGTCGTTCTCGGCCAACGGTTTTTGCTCGGAAGAGATCAAGATCATGAAAGAGAGCAAAAAGATCTTACGCGACTCCTCGTTTCGCCTGAGCGCTTTCACCGTCCGCATTCCCGCATGGAATTCGCATTCCGAGGCCGTGTGGATCCGTCTGAAAACGCCCGTGACAAAAGAAAAGCTCCTGGCTTCGCTCAAATCGCAATCCGGCCTGGTGATCGAAGACGATCCGGATAACTCGGTCTATCCGCTGGCGAAAATCTATGACGGTAAGGACCCCGTCGCGGTGGGCCGCGTTCACCAAGACCTGGACGATCCGCAGACCTGGTTGATGTGGGTCGTGGCGGACAATTTACGCAAGGGAGCCGCCCTCAACGGCATACAAATCGCCGAGAGGATTTTTGACATCACCCCCCGCTCGTGATGTCATCTTTCCATGCCCATCGCATGGAAATTTTTAATCTGCGGCGCAACCCTACTCGCCTCGACGCTCGTTTCGGCGCAAACGGCCACTCCGACGAACAGCGCGAAGGTCAATGACGTCGACGGGGCCTCGAGCTTCACGATCGACACGACCACCGCCGTCACCACGATCGTCGGCGGTTTAGGCGGCGCCGCTTGCGTCGGAGACACGCTGAATGTTTGCAGCAGCTGTACCGCCGGCTCACTTACCGCGTGCAACGCCGCGCGGGTTTACGACTCGTTGATTTTACGTATCACCCTGACCGTTGAGGGCGACAACGTCGGGCACGCGCCCATCATCACGAAAAATGACGCGGTGGCGGGCGACACGGGAATCACCCAGGCTTCAGGGAGCGCCGACACCGAAGTGCGCATCACTTGGGCCAATATTTGCGCCAATGCCTTCGCGGACGCGCAGACCTCGTGTGAGAACATCGACAGCGCGTTGACCGGTTCGCTGAAGATCACCATCGACAAAGACGACAACGGCCAACTGACCGCCGGCGAAACCAGCGTGACCGTGAATTTCAAGGTCGTGAAGCCGCCGGCCGATTACGACCTGTTCGGCAATCCCCACATCGACGGCGTGGGAGGCTT
>DAISHW010000409.1:0-308 GCA_036822295.1 Bdellovibrionales bacterium
GCTCATGTACGCGCGCACCGCCGACACCCAACGGTTGCGCACTTGTTCGTTCATGCGCGCGAAAAACGTGTAGTAGGTGAACTGATCCGTGTTGAGCGCGGTGAATGCGCCCTCTTCAATGCCCGGGATGAACTCGGCGATACTCGACTGGCCGATGGCCACTTGGCGCATCGCCTGCCCGCCGCCGGGTCTTAGGAAGCCTTCGTCGCCCTCGCCTCGGGACTGGTCGCCGGCGATGCCTTCAGGATCCCCTTTTTGCCCCGTCTGCTGCTTGACGTTCTTGGTCGCGCCGTTGTTGCGGGCGATGA
>DAISHW010000409.1:318-2302 GCA_036822295.1 Bdellovibrionales bacterium
TCTACTGGTACGACACCTTGGCAAGGGTGAATACGGGCGATGATCTGCTTTTTCACGCGCTTGGTGAAGGCGGAAAGAAAGTCGGCCTGGTCTTTCAGATTTTTGAGCGCGTCGTCTTTGGCTTCCGTTTCGGTGACGAAGGCTTGCTTCTTCACGTCCTCGCGTTCGATGAACGTGACTTCGGTCGGCTCATTTTGAGACACCAAAGCGGGGGCGTGCATGCGCAAAAGAATAAAAACCAGCAGGGCATGCAGACACAGACTAAATACGAGGCCTTGAAAACTGCGGTCCACGTTCTTTGGTATAGCAACTTCGGTGCCTAAAGTTGAGACATTTTCCGGCCGATGAGTATCAGGTAACGGGGGAATGTCTAATGAAGAATGTAATCGATCTGACCCAGCGCCTGGCCAAACAAAAAGGCACTCCGAAGAAGGCTAAAACGCAAAATGCCCCGGTCATCGACATGACGGAACGCCGTGAAGAGATACTCTCTGCCGAGCGCCGCAAAGTTCGCCGTACGATCTTGAGCGAGTTCATCGGCGCGTTCGCCGTCGTTCCGCGCAAAGGTCTTTTAAAAGTCGCTCTTTATGACGTTTCTGAAAACGGCATGGCCTTTGACGTCGACGTCAAAGCCGGCCAATTCGCGGTGGGCGAGGAAGTCGCGCTTCGCGTGTACCTGAACCAGCAAACGTACTTTACCTTTATCGTTCGCGTGCAAAACGTGCGCGCGGTGAATGACGAAGAAGTTTATCGTCACGGCGCCGGTTTCGTGACGGGCACGATCAATGACGAGGCTTTGCACCATTTCGTGAAATTCATCGAGACCGTGAGCGCCAGTCTGCAGAGCGATAAGGGCGACATCATGGTTTCCAGCATCGCGCGTTGAGCCGCGTTCACGCCCTAAATTTTCTTTTACTTTAGTTTGAATCTACGCTCGAATGGGGGATGAGGACGGCCCGGGGTCCGGGCTTTCCCATAGAGGCGGGGATTCTTCATATGACATTGCCAGGCCGTTTGAACCGTAAAGTGGTGGTCGACACCAACGTCATTCTTTTCGATGCGCTCGCGATCAATAAGTTCAAAACCGCTGACATCTACATTCCGTTTTCGGTGATCGAAGAGATCGATCGCTTCAAGCGAGATTTGGGAGAGAACGGCCGCAACGCGCGTCACTTTTCACGCTTCGTCGACGTGCTTCGCGACAAGGGGTCGCTCGCCGCCGGGGTGGAACTCGAAAATTCGAAGTCGTTCGTCTACGTCATTTCGGACTTCAAATTCACGGGCCTTCCGTCCGAGATGAATCTGGGCGTTCCCGATCACCGCATTTTGGGCACGGCGTTCACGCTGATGAGCCAGAACGACGGCGCCGACGTCGAATTGATCACCAAAGATATCAATCTGCGCATTAAAGCCGACGTGTTCGGCATCGCCGCGAGCGATTACGATCCCGAAGACACGCACCTCGAAGACATGTACAAGGGCGTGAAAGAGATCGAACTCGATCCCGCGCAAATCGATGGTTTTTATAAAGACCGCCAAGTCGAACTCGGCCAAGAGTACAAGCTCTACGCCAATCAATATTTGATCATGAAGGATCGCGCCAACCCCAATCATTCGGCGATCGGCCGCTTCGACGGCAAGCTCGGCAAGGTCGTGCCGCTCATCTCGCCGACCGAAAGCCTGTGGGGCATTCATCCGCGCAACATGGAGCAAAGCTTCGCTTTCGACGCGCTCTTGAACGACGAAATGCTGTTCGTCTCTCTGGTCGGCAAGGCCGGTACGGGAAAGACCCTGCTGGCGCTCGCCGCGGGTCTGCACAAAACTTTGGATGAAGGCCGTTTTCAGCGTTTGCTGGTGAGCCGGCCGATCTTCCCGATGGGTCGCGATATCGGTTACTTGCCCGGCGACGTCGAGCAAAAGCTCAATCCGTGGATGCAGCCGATCTTCGACAACGTCGAATTCCTGCTCGGCGCGGACAAGAAAG
>DAISHW010000410.1:0-638 GCA_036822295.1 Bdellovibrionales bacterium
ATCCGTCCCACAGACGAATCGCGCCGGCGAGCCCGTCTTGGTCAAGCAACTCGGCGAGCGAGGCCTCGGTCACGACGACGCTCAAGATGAGAGTCAGCGCCGCGGAAACAAGCAGATGGACAAGAGCCGCACGGGTCGACTTGGGATGCGCGAAGAGCATGTCGCCGACGGTGCTCCAGCGGGCGAAACGATGCAGGCGAAGAATCAGAATGGCCGCCGACGGCAAGACGAACAACGCAAAGCCGTGATGAGAGATCAACGCCTCGAATTTTTCTTGATCGGGAGGATGGACGGGATAGCCGAATTTCGCGGCCGTCCACCAAATGAAGCCCGAAAGCAGCGCGACCGTATACGTGAAAAGCGCGATGTCGAAGATCACGTGTTTCAAGCGGCTACTGGACATTCAGATCCCTCGCGGCCTCGCCGTAGATTTTCTGAAACCATTCGCCGTCGATTTCTTGCGGCGAACCTTCGAATACGATGCGGCCCGCGCGCAAAGCGATCACGCGCGTGGCGTATTCGCGCACCAGGCTCAAGAAATGCAAATTACAGATGATCGTGACCCCGAGTTCGCGATGCGCGCGTCGCAAACAGTCCATCACCGCGAAACTGGTGGCGGGATCGAGACTCGCGACCGG
>DAISHW010000410.1:648-2299 GCA_036822295.1 Bdellovibrionales bacterium
GAGCGCGCGGGCGATCGCGACGCGCTGCTGTTGGCCGCCCGACAGCTGGTCGGCGCGCTGAGCGGCCTTTTCGCGCAATCCCACGAGATCCAGGCGCTTGAGCGCGCTTTCGCGCTCGGCGGGGGAAAAGAATTTGCAAAGGCTTCGCCACGTCGGGATGCGCGCCAGGCGACCGCTCAGAACATTGATTAAGACGGTCGAGCGGGGAACCAGGTTGAACGACTGAAAGATCATGGCGATTTGGCGGCGCAAGGCGAGCAGCTGCCGACCTTGAACTTGATCGACGCGCGTGCTGTGAAAATGGATTTCGCCGGAAGTGGGATCGTACAGGCGGTTCAAGCAGCGCAACAGGGTCGATTTACCTGAACCGCTCAAGCCGATGACGACCAGGAACTCGCCTTCTTGCACGTCGAAGCTCACGTCGTTGAGCGCGTGCACGCCGTTGGGGAAAATCTTGTTGAGGCCGCGGACCGAAAGGATCGGCTTCACGGTTTGGCACCATCGCCGCCCAAGGCTTTCACGGCCGCACGCGTGCTGTCATAGTCTTTGTCGGTGGTCGGCGCGAGTCCCGTGACGGAAGAAAGTTTTTTGAGCACGTCCAAGCCCTCGGGGGTTGCGGCGAAGCGGATGAGCGAATCGGCGATGGTTTTCTTCATCTCCTCGGGGAGATCTTTACGGAAGATCACCGGATCGTTCGGAATCGACTGGCTGAGCGCCAGAATCTTGATCTTCTTTTCGACGTCGGGATATTGCGCGCGCACCAAACGGCGCGCGTCCTGGATGCCGTTCTCGGCGGGAGGGGAGTAGAACGTAGCGCCCGCATCGACTTGTTTCTGGTAGATCATCGAGACGACATTGTCGTGGCGCATGGCGAAGATAATGTCACTGGGTTTCACGCCGTTCTCTTTCAGATCTTTCAGCGGCAGCAAATATCCGGACACCGAAGCGGGATCTACGAAAGCCATCTTTTTGCCGTTCAGGTCTTTGAGGCTTTTGATGCCGCTGTCGGCGCGCACCAGGTATTGCGCTTGATACGTGGTCTCGCCGAACCGGATGGTCACCAGTCGCGCTTGAGCGCCGTACTTGTCATGGGCCAGCACATACCCAAACGTATTGATGGCGGCGACATCGGCGCGACGGGTGCCGAACGCTTCGACCACCGCGACATAGCTCGGAGGGATCGAGATCTTGTACTTATAGGGAGTGTCGACCTCGAGAAATTTCTGAAGCGCGCGCGAGGTGTCTTCGAGCAACCGCATGTCGACCGAAGGCACGAAGAAAAATTTGATCGGATTGTCTTGGGAACCGAGTGGCGCCTTGTCGCGCGTGCAGGCGGTGGTCAGGACTAGAACACCCAGAAATACGAAAATACGTGTCATGCCAGGAACCTAGCGAACTTGACGCGGTTCTTCCAGCATAATCATACGGCTCAATTCCCAGATCATATTCTTCGATTTCAGGTCCACCAGATTGTACTGAACGAGCACGCCTTTTTGGCCACTCTCTTCCCAATAGGCGATCATGACTTCGAGACGGTGATTCCCGTCGATTTTATTGGCCTTGAGCGGAGGATCGAAACGACGCAGCCAGTTCTTGGTTTCCGGCGTGCCCCCGTAAACTTCGACCTCGCGTACGTCGAACCAGGGCCGGG
>DAISHW010000411.1:0-1253 GCA_036822295.1 Bdellovibrionales bacterium
GCGCCCCACTTCTTACGGAAAAGCCATTATTCTTTCATTGTTTCGTCGGTCGGCGCCAACGCCTACAAATGCCCGCCTCATCAAGCCAGCAACTAGACTCTTTAAGTCGGCGACGGGTTTTCAAGTCGCCGACTTAAGTCCCGCCGGACTGGTCCCAGGGCGGGCGATTCGCCAAGACTGAAGCCTGAAACGCTCTGATTCGTTTTTACCGGTGAAATCGGCCTGGTAAAGTTAAGTTATGTTAAAGCACAAACTTATCTTGGCCATTTGCCTGCTTCTTAGCGCGTGCGGTAAGGACCAAAGTACATCGTTTGTATTTACATCCGAGGCGCCGCCGCAAGCGCCGTACATTAAGTTTCCTTCAACTGAGCCGTCATTGACCGTACACACGTCCAACGTTCGCATCGAGGGATGTTTCAACTCGACCTGCACGGTCGTGCCGCGCATGACCTTTCAGACGTCCAATGAAGGCCGGCTCAGCCAGGGCAACGGCACGTTCACCTTCGAGGCCTTCTTGAGCGCGGGCGAGACTCGCCAGTTTTCATTTAGCGTCGCCAACGCCCGCGGCGACGTTTCGCCGGAGACGTCGATCACCCTGGCCTATGAACCGTCGGTGGAATTGATTCCGCATGGCATTTTGCTGACCGGCGGCGCTTCGGGTTCAGGCCTGATCCAGGGCGGATGGAAACTGAATTTTCTGACCTCGCTCTCGTCACTCTTGGAAACCGGCGTTCAAGACAACGGTTTGGTGCTCACCGCGGGGGGCTTAACCCGCAATGAACTTCAGAACCCTCGCTCTAGGCTTGGCGATTTTTCCGGCCGCCGCGCTGGCTGCGGCGCCGTTTCAGTCCATTTCGCTCCAGGGTTTTTTAAAAACCACGGGCGGCGTGCCTGTTTCCGGAACCTACAACGGGCGCGTGACCTTGTCGCAGAACGCGGCCCCGTGCTGGAACAGTGGTGCCGTATTGATCCCGATCACGTTCACCGACGGGGCGTTCGTGAAGACACTGTCGGGCGGCGTGTCTTCCGGGCTCTGCTCGGGCGCCTTGGGGTCGACTCAGTTTCAGTTGCCGGCGACCTTCACATGGACGCTGGCTTTGGATCTGGATGCCGACAACGTGACCGACACGTCGTTTGCGAACATCCCGATCACGCCGGTGCCGCTCGCCATGGTGGCCGAAACGATTTCCGGTACGATCGCGGCCGCGCAAGTGAGCGGCGGCTTTTTGGGCGATCGCATCAGCGGGGGAACG
>DAISHW010000411.1:1263-2293 GCA_036822295.1 Bdellovibrionales bacterium
CGACCGCAACGCGGCCGAGTTCCAGCGCATGGCGACGGCGCTCAACGCCTCGAATCTGGGCAGCGGAACCGTGCCGGTCGCGCGTTTGGGAAGCGGAACGCCGAGCGTTTCGACATTTTTACGCGGGGACGGGAGCTGGCAAGTCGTCGCGGGCGTCGGCGAGACCAATACCGCGTCGAATCTGGGCACGGGCGCGGGCGTTTTCAAACAAAAGGTCGGTGTCGATCTGGAGCTGCGCACGCTGCTTTCGGGATCGGGTCGTTTGTCCGTCACCGCCGGCGTGAATGAAATACTGATGGATGTGGTCGAGGGCAGTTTGACCCTGGCCAATCTTGCTGGCTCTTTGAGCGGTTCGCGCATTTCGGGCGGAACGTTCGGCGCGGTCAACGCCGCGAATCTCACCAACATCAACGGCGGCAGCATCACCTCTGGAATCGTCAGCGCTTCGCGGCTGGGTTCAGGAGCGCCAGGCAGCGGCAACTTCCTGCGTGGCGACGGCACATGGCAGGCGATCCCGGCCTCGGGCGAAGCGAACACCGCATCGAACGTCGGCTTGGGCGCGGGCGTCTTCAAGCAAAAGACCTCGGCCGATCTGGAGTTCCGCAGTCTGGTGCCGGGCAGTTCGAAAATTTCGGTTTCGCAGAATACGGACGACGTCACGCTCGACGTGGACGAGAGCTCGATTTCGCTCGCCAATTTGACGGGCTCCCTGTCAGGTTCGAAAATTTCCGGCGGCACCTTCGGCGCGGTGAACTCCTCGAACCTGACGAATTTGCACGCCAGCAATCTGACGACGGGGACGGTCGCGACCGCGCGCTTGGGATCGGGATTGGCGAGTGGATCGACGTTCTTGCGCGGTGACGGGACCTGGGCGACCCCGCCGTCGGCCGGCGAGGTCAACACCGCGAGCAACGTGGGTTCGGGCGGCGAGGTCTATAAACAAAAGGTCGGAGCCGATCTGGAATACCGAACGCTTTCATCCGCGAGTTCGCGCCTTACGATCACCCAAAACGCGAACGAGCTGACGTTT
>DAISHW010000412.1:0-2038 GCA_036822295.1 Bdellovibrionales bacterium
CCGCCATCACTTACGATTACGACAACCTGACCGATCGTCTAGGTCAGATGATGGATAAACAGGACCAGGAGAACTCCGGTCAACAACAACAGCAGCAGCAGCAGCAGCAGCAACAGAACCAACAGACTCCGACCGGCCAGCAGAACCAGCAACAAAACCAGCAAGCCAAAATAAAAGGGGCCAAGGGTCGTCCGACGGTGGTGTACTGGGAAGAAAACTGATAGCCTGATTCTACATTATGGTCAGCATTGGTGTGGACATCGGAACGTTCAGCATTAAAGTCGCCGAAGTAGAGGCGACTTCGAAGTCCTACATCGTGCGCCGGGTGCAGGAATTCCCGCTCTCTTTGGACCTGACCAAAGACAAAAAAATCGAGATCATCGATACGCTCAGGACTTTGTTTCAGCAATTCGATCCCGATCAAACGCAGTTCATCTTCGCGTTGCCGCAAAAATCGGTCAGCGCGCGCTTGGTGCGCCTGCCCTTCCGCGAACGCTTCAAAGTTCAAAAGGCCATCATCTCGCAGCTCGAGGACGAACTGCCTTTCTCGCAAGAAGACGCCATCTTCGACGCCAAGATCACCAAATACGCGGGCAAAGGCGCCGACATCCTGGCGATGGCCGCCCCCAAAGAGCGCATCGCGGAGATTTTCGACCTGGCCCACGACTGCGGCGTGCGACCCTTGTTCATTTCGACCACCGGCATGGGCGCGAACAACCTGTTTGAAAACTGGATGGAGCCGCCGGCCGAGGGCTTGAACGCCGAACAAGAGATCCCGGTCGCGCGCAAAGCCGAAGTCGTGGTCAACATCGGCCACTCGAGTACGGAGCTTTTGGTTTACGTCGAAGGCATGCTCGCCGCGCTTCGCAGCATCGATTGGGGCGCGCGCAATATCGCGGACGCCATCGGTCAGAAGTACGGCTTGAACTACCTGCAAGGCATGCGCGAGTTGCAAAGCAAAGGTTTCGTGATGCTCGACAAAGGCCAGGGCACGCGCGAGCAGATCGCCTTTTCGGACGTGATCGAGAATTCCCTGCAGCCGCTGGTCGCCGACATGCGCTTGAAGCTCTTGGAACTGCAATCCGAGATGAACCTTCAATGGACCAAAGGTTCGCTGATCGGCGGCGGCGCGCAGCTCAAAAACTTGGGCGCGTTCCTGACCCAAGCCTTCGAGATCCCGTTCAACCGCTATAAGCAATTCGAGCATCACCCGATCTTGAATTTCGAGACCAACGCGCACCTCGAGCTGGTTTCGGGCACCGCCATCGGCTTGGCCATCGAAGGCTTGAAGCGCCCGCGCAATCCGGCCACCAACTTCTTGAAAGGCGAATTCGCGCAGCAGAGCCATTTCTTCGAGGCCATGTGGGAGAAATGGGGTCACGCCGCCCAGGTCGCGGGCGTGGGCTTCTTGATTCTGCTCACCTACACGATGATTCGCGATTCGTTGTCGTTGAGCCTGCTCGAGCGCTCCGACCAAGTTTTACGCACGCAAGCGCAAGCGGTGGCCAATATCCGCGGCTCGCAAGCGACGCCCGGGCGCATCCGTCAATTCATCGCCAATCAAGAAAAGCTCGAGCGCAGCCGCAAAGAGGCCGCCAAAGTCACGCGCATCAATTCCGCGCTCGACATTTTGCAGTTGGTCAGCGCCTCGATTCCCGGCTCGCCGCCGATCGAAATCAAGCGCCTTTCGATCAACAACGAGATGGCCGAAGTGCACGGCTACGCGCGCAACGAAAACGAGAAGAGTCAGGTCCTGAAGGCGCTCCGCACGGTCGCCCAAGGCGGAGTCGACGTGATCGAATCGCGCATCCAGACGCCGAGCGGCCGGGTGGGCTTCGCTTATCGGTTCAAGGTCAACCGCTTCACGGGGAGCTAGCTTTAAGTGGCGTTCGAAGGTTTGCGCGAACAACTCAAAGATCAGTGGGCGGATCTCTCGGCCAAAATCCAAGAGACGCCGGCCTATAACAACTTACGGGAGAAATTCGAAAGCCAAACTCCGCCCGTTCAGCGCGCCATCGTTTTGGGCGGCACGGCCTTC
>DAISHW010000412.1:2048-2278 GCA_036822295.1 Bdellovibrionales bacterium
AACATGACTTTATTCGACGAAAACCGCGAGCTCATTCAAGGCCTGCTGCTCAGCTCGCGTTCGGCCAAAACGCCGTCGCCGCTGCCCCCCCCGCTGGATACGGGATCGATCCGCGCGCGGGTCGACGGCATTTTGAAAAGCAACCGTTTGCTGCCCGAGCAGTTGGGTGAAATCTCCGACCTTCCCGGGCCGGCGGCCGGCCAAATGGTCCCCGCAAGCGTCGTGCAAAA
>DAISHW010000413.1:0-2270 GCA_036822295.1 Bdellovibrionales bacterium
CGTGGTCGCGTTTGAGATACCAAGCCACGAAATACAGCCATTTCCCGCCGTGAAGGACATCCATGAACAGAACCAGCTTCCGTAAACGCCTGGCCCTTTCAACGGGTAGATCTTTCGAGCCGATCACGTTCTCGGCGAACTCATCCTCGCCTTCCCGGCCCTCGATAATCTTCACCTTCGAAGTGATCAGTCCGTATTTTTCCCTTTCGGATTTTTCCGCCAACTCGGAATTGGACAGCAAAAGCAGGTTGTAAACGCGCACGTCGGGGGCCCGAGCCTCCCACACCGTATCGAGAGTGCGCAGAAAACTTTCCTCGGTTTCTCCCGGAAGCCCCAGAATCAGCTCAACGTACGAATCGATTTTATCGCGCTCGTAATCGCTCAGAAGCCGCCGCAGATCGGGTAGCGGTAAATTCGAACGCTTGACGTTCTGAAGAACGGACGGCGTGAGCGTTTGCAACCCGATGGTTTCGCCAAGAAGCATCAACCCCTGACGGCTGAGCATGCGCGAGATTTCCCGGGTGCGGTCGTTCTTTTGCTTGGCCATGATGACCTGAACGGTCCGCAAACGCCCGCCTTCTACGGACCGTTTAGCGAGCCGTTCGGCGAAAGCCGCATCTCTTGGTAAAATTCCGAAATTCGCGTCCGCGACATAGACTTCACCGGCCCGGCTCGCCACGTAGTCGATTTCGGATTCGACCTTGAGCCGCGAAAAATTCCGCAGCTTCAAATGAATGTTGTTTCCCCAATCGCAGTATGTGCAGCTGTAAGGGCATCCGCGATTGGTTTCGATGACCGCGGCCAGAGATCGGCCCAAGCTTTCAGCCTCTTTGAAGCAATCGTCGAAATAACCCGAAAGATAAGGGCTGCGCTGAAGTTCGAGCGATTTCAAAAACTTCGGCGCGCCGGTTTGAACGACCTCCGTGCCCCGCCGGAAAGTCATGCCGGCGATCCTGTCCCAGTCACGACTTCCGCGTACCGTCTCGCGCAGCACTTCAAGAAACGCGCCCTCGCCCTCATGATGAACCAGAATGTCGACATCGGGGTTTTCGCGCATGAAAGCCGCTGAATCTTTAGGAACTTGCGGTCCGCCAAGCACGACCAGACATTCGGGAAACTTTTGCTTGATCAAGCGGGTCAGTTTCAAGCTTCGCCGTTCATTCCAAACGTACAGTGACAGCCCCAGCACATTTGGACGATCGACGGATTCCGCCAGTTCTTCGACCCCATTCAGCGAATGAAAAAAGAACGCCGGAAACTCCACGCGCGGAGCAACCTCGGGATCCGACTCTACGTGGGCCCGCAAAACGCCCGCCGTATACGGCAGGTAGAAAGCGATTTCACTCGTCAGATTGCCCAGATAGACGCGGAGACGAGGCTGTTCCATGGGGCCGTTCAAGACACTACGCTCGGTAGCTATGCGGCAAAAGTTTGACCTGAAAACCGATCTTTTCAAAATTTTCAAAATTAAACCAGTTTTGATTGATCGTGCTCAAATAGCGATGGTACGCGGCTTCATCGCGAAAATGCATCAAGTAGGTGATCCTATGGCTTTCGAATTTTTCTTCGATCGAAAGAAGGTCCCCACTCAAGCGGAGCCGATTGCAAAAGGCTTGAATGGAAGAACTGTCACAATACTCCACCCCTAAAGATTCGTAATGCTCGTAAGTCATGGGATATGGGAACGTCACTTGGCGCGTGACGACAAACGCCGCGGAGCGCCTCTCTGGCAGAAGAACACTGGCAATCGCCATAAGAAGCATCCCAATAAAGCTTCTTCTGTCTTTGGAAACACGCATCTTAACCTAATGCTAGCCCCGGGAACCATTAAACTCCAGCGCTTGTCCGGTTGGCGGTCCCAATACCCGGCCTTTTGTTGAGCGGAGCCCGGTTCATGTCTCGTTTCGAGCATTTAACTTGCAGTGGTGAGCTGCATGCAAATGTCGAAGCTGAAAGCCGTCTTAATGAAGATGGCCCTGGGTTTGGTTGTCATAGTGCCACAATTTGGCGCGGCCGGCATGACCGGAGGCTACGACACACGGGGCGGATTGGTTCCATTGGCCCTACCGGGATCCGCTTTGGCCGAAGCCAGAGCCGCCGTCAAAGTCGATTGGAGCCCCGTGCCCGCCTATTCCTCCGAGGCGATCCGGGCCGGCTTCGCGTTCGCTCGCGACACTCACTATTTGCCGCAATCTTCAGGACCGCTGCGCCGTATCCCCTTCTTGTATCCCGACGATGGATGCCTGACCCGCGCGGCGCTGACCAATGAA
>DAISHW010000414.1:0-240 GCA_036822295.1 Bdellovibrionales bacterium
ACGCCGTAACGGCTCGCCTTTCCGACTTTATCCGAAAGTCCGAGGGATCTATAGGAAGCTTCCTGACGCTCCTTAATCACGGACTCGATGAGGGTGAATTCAAAAAGTGGATGGAATTTCGTCAGCAAAGTGGTTTGCCAAAGCCTTCCAATGCGCCCGTTGCCGTCCGAGAACGGATGAATGAACTCAAGCTCATAGTGAAAGATCGCTGAAACGATCAGCGGGTGTGTTTCTCTCTCC
>DAISHW010000414.1:250-630 GCA_036822295.1 Bdellovibrionales bacterium
GGGGAGGGGCGGGTCGCGGCTTAACCGGGCGCCACTTATTCCAGTTTTCCCCGGCCCAAAATTTTATCCGCCACTTTTCCGCCATCCGCGATGTGGCGAATAAAGCTAACCCCTTCAGCTTTGGTCTAGTCGTCACCCATAATTTCACCCATTAACACCCGTAAATTAGCATTTAATTTGATTTTATGGGTATTCATGGGTATGTTTACAGGTGCATGAGAGCACCCAAAATAGACCTATTGCCAAAAGAAATTGCAAGCCTTGTCGCCGAAATTGATGAGTTCAAAGGTCGATGGGCCACAGCGCAGGCACTCGCACCTGACAGACTGGCGGCACTTCGCCAGGTGGCCACCATCGAATCCGTCGGCTCCAGTACCCGC
>DAISHW010000414.1:640-2262 GCA_036822295.1 Bdellovibrionales bacterium
AAACTCACCAACTCTGAAGTCGAGGCCCTGCTGCGTGGAGTAAAAATATACTCGTTTAAATCTCGCGATGAACAAGAGGTCGCTGGTTACGCGGAACTCATGGAAATGATCTTTGCGTCTTCCAAAGACATTCCGTTCACTGAAAACCATATCAAGCAGTTGCACAGTGTACTTCTCAAATACAGCACCAAGGATGATCGCCACCGTGGAGGCTACAAGAAATTTGCGAACAGTGTGGAAGCCTTCGGGCCTGATGGAAAAAGTAAAGGTGTGATTTTCCATACAGCGACACCGTTCGATACGCCAGCCTTGATGGCGGAACTTGTCGAATGGACGAACACTCAGATCAAGCGCAAGGAGCTACATCCGCTACTCATCGTCGCGGTGTTTGTGGTTGTGTTTCTGCACATTCATCCATTTCAAGATGGCAATGGCAGACTTTCGCGCGCGCTGACCACTCTGCTGCTTTTGCAGTTGGGTTATAGCTATGTGCCTTATAGCTCTTTCGAACGAGTCATTGAAGAAAACAAAGACTCCTACTACTTGGCGCTGCGCCGGGGACAGGCTGAACTCGAAGAGGCCAACGCTAAGAAACCAGCGAAATCTAAAACTAAACCCGGCGGCGTGAATGATTGGCTCACGTTTTTCTTGAAGTCCATGCAGAAGCAAAAGGTAGCACTTGAAGCCAAGATGAAGGACGAACTTGCGGCGACCAAGATGCCGCGCCTATCGGTTCAGATTATCGAGCTTATCAAAAGCCGTGGGCCCACCTCTCTGGGTGAGGCGGCAGCTGTCCTGGGCGCCAATCGCAATACCGCAAAAGTGCACGTTAGGAATTTAGTGAGCGATGGACACCTTGAAACAGAAGGTGTTGGGCGTGGCATAAGGTATCGGCTGAAAGGGTAGCGTAGAATGTCGAAAGAAATCAAACCAGATGTCCCACCTCCAATTAAAGCTATTTTTTCAGAACACGAATTGGAGTGCGGGCGCCGGAGCGAGCGCATTCAGCCCTTCAGGAACTTTTCAATCAACTGCCAGTTGTCTTTGAATTCTCGCGGACGGTAGATGTTCAGAATTGCCCGAGCTTTGTCCCTGCCTCCAGGCCCTCGTTGTCGAATCCTTTGGGCGATCTCCCTGGCGTTCTTGTCGCGGCCCTTCTAACGGGGTTCTCGCAACCCGGCATTCTTTTCATGACTCACATGCAAGGCGGCCGCCTAAGGAGTTCAAGCTTCCGATCACTGCGTTGCGGTGGTAAGCCCGACAGGTCATGCAGAAAACGAACCTGTTGAAACAGCTTTTGGAGAAAAAATCCGCCGTTCAGAAGGCCCGCAATGCCGGGATTCTCGAGAACCGCGACCTGTCGAAACATTTCAAGGTCGGTGAGAAGCCCCAGCCGATCATCCGCCGCGGCGGCCGCAACGGGAGCGGTAAGCCTTAGCGGTTACCGATCCCCCCGGGGGGGCCGTTCCTTCAAGGGGATTGGCCACTTTTCGGATCGTCGAACCCATGGCTTTCACTTGGGCTCTACGAAACGTATCCGCTGGGACGGACGCGGATTTGAAGAGATTCGCTTGCCGTGACGCCTTTGAAGTCGCTCTTCTTACCTTGCCCGGGCAAGGTAA
>DAISHW010000415.1:0-2257 GCA_036822295.1 Bdellovibrionales bacterium
TGGTGGCGAAAATCCTTCGCTTGGCGAAGAATTATTCGCCGCGAGTTTGTCGGAACTCTTGAGAGATCGGAAACCGGCAGATGGGCAATCAAAACTGAGAAGGGTCGCTTAGTTGAAATCACCTCCGGTGAGGTGATCGAAATTGAGGTCGCTGGTTATTGGATCAGAAGCCGGATTGAGCACGATGGTCGTGACTACATCGCAATGGTTTCTGGCGTGAGACTTTATCGGGGAATGAAGGCGCGGCAATGACCAAATGTACGAAAGATCGAACGCTGATGGCATTTCGCATTTGTTTTGATCCCGATGCAGGAGGGCTTTAGTAAACTTCGTGGCAAAATCTAAGAACCCTTCTCCATTCGCAAAAAATCTGACTGCACTCCTTGAGGAGCGAGGGATCACCGTTCGAGATGCTGCACGCAATGTTGGCGTAAGCCCAAGTACCATTGTCGATTGGAAAAGCGGCGTTAGCCCCACCGACTATGAAGCCGTTCGCAAGCTGGCAAAGCTGTTGGGCGTTTCGATGTGTTATCTGCTCACGTCTCACGAAGAAAGTGCCACGTCCACTCCCCCGCCGATCTCTTCGGTCTTCGAGCCAGGGCAAATCCTTTTTGATGGAATAGCCAGCATCAAGATTGTCGCGCTGGTTCCGAAGAAACCAAATCACAATGGAGATTTGCCATGAAGGTTTTGGTGGTTGATGACAACGATGATTTTAGGCATCTGGTCGCAAGTTTGGTTCGAGGACTTGGATTCAATATCATGGTGGCAACCGACGGTGACGAGGCCCTTGTCCAATTCCTTGAACACAGTGATCGCATCCCGCTGATAATCACGGACATCAATATGGTGAGAATGTCTGGTCTCGACTTAATCAAAGAGATCCGCGCCGTCGATTCGGAACGAGTGAAGATCATCGCAATATCGGCGGGCGCGACTGGCGAAAGCGGTGACGTATTGGACTTGGCCGTGAAATTTGGCGCAAACGCGGTATTCGGAAAACCGTTTGATACGAACAAGTTTCGTGAGGCCGTTAGATCCCTAATTGGCGCTTAACGGTTTTTGAGTGCCATACCATTCGGATTTCGGAATCTGGTTCATCGGACTTCCGAATTTCGCTATGGGCGCATGGCCGCACAACCGAAGTGGTACGAAGAATGAAGAAATCGAAGATGAGTACAGTATTACGACAACTGATGGAGCAGCGAAAGATAAGCGCATCCAAGCTGAGTAGGGAGACCTCCGTGCCAGCGGCGACGCTCAACTCATTCTTGCATGGTGGAAAGAGCACCAAGCCTGAGCACCTTCTCGCGTTGAGCCGCTTCTTCGGCATTTCAATCGAACAACTGCTTTTTGGCGAGATCGAACCCCAACCACAGTTCGACGCGGCCCTCTTGGACAGGGTTGCTACTGAGGAACTGTTCGAGGGATGGGTCAAGGTTCGAGTTGAGCGGGCAATTCGGGTTAAGAAGAAAGGAAGTTCTGAATGAGATCACTTGTGTTGATTGCGGTTACGATGTTTGGCGGGTTTGCCATTGCTGACGTGAAGTTGAAATGCCCGACCGGCACTGAGCAGATTAAAGAGCAATTTCAAGGTGGAGGCGAATCCTTCTTCTGCATAAAGAAGGCTGCCGATGGGCAGAATGTCAAACACGGCCCCGCCGTCGGCTTCAAATCACCTGGGGTCAAGGGCTATGAGGCGAACTTCGCTGACGGCGCAAAAGATGGCGAGTTCAAACTTTTTTACGAAAACGGCCAGGTGAAAGAGGTCGCCCAATTAAAAGCCGGAAAGTACGGCGGCCCAACAACTTGGTACTGGGAGAACGGTAAGAAGAAGGCTGATGGACAGTACGTTAATGATGCCGAGTCAGGCACTTGGTCGTTTTACGATTACAATGGCAAAAAGATTGCGCACGCGCCTTTCAAGGAGGCTGTGGCTAAGTTTAAGCAGATTCAAGCGGAAGATGAGCAGCGAAAGGCGGAGGTAAAATGCACTTATGCAAGGTGCTCCGTGTGGTGAATGGCTCGACTACCAAAGCCAAGTTTCATACGCCCGTGAAATCGCCTCTCAAGCGGAGGCAAGTGGTCGTGACGCTCTGGCGGAGTTTCCCAACCTTGAGGACAAGGGTGTAGTTGCCAAGGTAAAGTTCGAGCATCAAAAGACCCTCTTCGAGCGAAAGACCAAAATGAGATTTGATCCCGCTTGGTGTCAGTGAGCCAGAGATTTCGAGGACTGAGGCGTAAGAGTTACGCCTCT